>CAJOHT010000114.1 GCA_905234305.1 uncultured Ruminococcus sp.
AAGCAGGCTGCAGGAAAGACTGCTGTCCGTTACCGACGAGGCTCCCAATGTTTTCTTTACAACATTCAGCTTCAAAATCGGTGAAGGGCTTGAAGAACAGATCAAAAGCTTTGTCGCCGACCATCCGGGTACGGCTTTGATTGTCATTGATACGTTCCAGATGATTCGTAACACAGGAAGCGAGGTCAGCTATGCGAATGACTACAACGAGATTGAGATTCTCAAAAAGCTTGCGGAAGAATTGAAGATAACCATTCTTCTTGTTCATCATCTTCGTAAGCAGGGTGACAGCGACCCGTTCAATATGCTCTCAGGCACCAACGGACTTGCCGGTGGTGTAGACACGATGTTCGTTTTCGACAAGAGCAAGCGCTGTTCCACCAACGCCACACTCTACTGCTCAGGGCGCGACATTGAGGACAGAGAGATTGAACTTTGCTTTGACAAGGACAACTGTGTTTGGAATTTCGTTTCCGACAGCTCGGATAACCCCGAAATGCTGCTACCGGTTGAAATGCAGAAGCTCATTGAGATGATGAAGGAAATCTTTTTCTTCTCCGGAAGTAATTCTGACTTCATTGAACGATACAATCAATATACTGGCAGAGAAATCAAAGCCAATTCTCTGAAGCGAATGATGAACCGCTACCGTTTGGAGTTGGAAGATAACAACATTTATTTTGAGTCGTCCAAGCGAAACAACGTCCGTGTTATCGACATCTACTACGAACCGCATACAGACGATTCGTAAAAAGTACGATAGGTACGGTATGTACGATATTATACCGCCCTCAAAAATATCGTCTTTATCGTCCATATCGTCCGCGGCCAAATTTGCGCCCTGTTTTCCCGAATTTGCCGACGTGTTGGCTTTTCAGCCATTATTCGGGTTGTAAACAGGTGCGAATTTGGGCAACGTGTGCCCGTATTAAAGCGAGTATGTAACGACGCTTTATTTAACGGCAGATTTAACCGCAGGGAAAATTAAATATCTGTAACAAACGAGGGTTAGGGTTACGCAGGTCACAGACTTCGGTCTGTGGCAAGCATCGCATTCGACCGGTCGCTCAGCGCCCTGCCGATGCAGCTTGGCGGGACACCCGCACCCGTTTGTTACGGCGGAAAGGTTAATATGAAGAATAGAAAACTTAGCATTAGAATCAGTGAAGAAGATTTGCGAACGCTTCATCACAAGGCAGATAAAGCCAAACTATCAATAACAGACTACGTTACAAAAGCCTGTTTAGGTAATGCATTTGAGAATTGTGAGAATATAAAAACTGTAACTTTTGGAAATAAAGTGACAAATATAGGGGGAGAAGCATTTAAGAATTGCAAAAGCATTGAAACTGTAATGATTCCTGATAGTGTAAAAACTATTGATTATAGCGCATTTCAAAATTGTACAAACTTAGAGTCCTTAACTATTGGCAATAGTGTTCAAAGCATAGGTGAACGTGCATTTATGAATACGGGACTTAAAAATGTTTCTTTGGGAAATGCGATAAAAAGCATAGGCATTTATGCATTTAACTGCGAAGGGTTAAAAAGCATCACTATTCCGGAAAGTGTAGTTTACATAGGGGAGAACGCTTTTGGTTTCTTTTGAAAGCACTATTCTGATGATTCAGTATTAGTAAAGGTGGACGGGTTTACAATTAACGGATATATCGGTTCCGAAGCCGAGCGTTATGCAGGTAGGTATACTCTAGATTTTGTTGCGTTCAATACACCTCAAGAAACAATTGACAACAAACTATATTTAAGTGTTTCTTCTATTACCCTAAAGCCCGGTGAAGTATTTGATTTTAAAGTAACCGATTCGCAAGGAAGAGAAGTAGATAAAACAGATTTAACTTATATATTGAAGAATAATAACTTTGCGTATCTTAACTCTGAAAAACAAATTGTAGCTTTAAAAAACGGAGTCACAACCATTGGAGTAAAAGGTGCGGGAACCATACGCGTAACAGTTGACAGTTCAACTTGGGAGTTTAATGAGAATACAGGGACGCTAACAATCGGTGGAACCGATAATATGAGGAACTTCTATTATGATAACGAAGAAGATACAAGTATCCCTTGGAATAGTTTTAAAAACGACATAAAATGTATTGATGTTGACGGTGTTATTTCAATAGGCTCCTGTGCTTTTTGGGGTTGTGAAAACTTGACAGATGTGATAATCGGCGAAAGTGTTAAAAAGATTGGAGAAGAAGCGTTTAAAAAATGCAATAATATTCAATCAATAACGATTAAAGGAGAAGTTCCGTCCAGTGAGTTTTCTTTCGATTACTGTCTGAATCCATTTGAACTAAGAATTAAAGATTTAGTGATTCGCTATAATGACTCCGATAAAGAAATAGCTATAGACGGAGAAGGTCAACTGGATAATAACGGTAATGATATTATTTGGTCTTTGGTTGATATGGAAAAGGTTAAATCCGTTGTAATAGGAGATAAAGTTACCAAACTCCCTAATTATTTTTTTAATGGGTTAAAGTCTATTGAAAAAGTCCAAGTTGATACAAATAATCCCAGCTACAGTTCATTTGAAAACAATGTTTATAATAAAGGCATAACTAAATTAATAGATTATTCTGTAGTAAACGGGAATGATTATTTTGAGGTTCCTGATACTGTAAAAGTTATTGGTGATTATGCTTTTTATGATAATCTGTCATTGAAGAAAATAAAGATTCCTAAAAGTGTAGTTCAGATTTCCGATAATGCTTTTAAAACATCAGATATGACAATAATCGGATATAAAGATACTTCTGCTGAGTTGTTTGCTATTGATAAGGGATATGAATTTGAATGTTTAGAAGATATAAAGGAAACCGTTTTGGATAATCCTACAGATTCGGCAACAAACAAACCTACCGAACCTACAACAACCGAGCCTACTCAGCCCGTTGCAGATAAAACGGCTGAATCAACAACAACCGAGCCGACAGAACCTAAGACAGTTAAACCAACAGAGCCTGCTGTAACCGAACCGCAGCCTGCTACGCCTGAGCCGACAGCTCCTGTAGTTGAGCCAAGCAATAACCAAAAGGATAATCCCGTCAAGATTACTGTAAAAGTCAAGACAGTTAGGCTCAAAAAGCTGAAGAAAAAAGCGAAAACAATTAAAGCTATTACCATTAAAGGTGCGCAGGGTAAGGTGAGCTGTAAGATTACAAAAGCGGCTAAAATCAAGAAGCACCTGAAAATCAACGCGAAAGGAGTTATTACCTTTACGGCGTGGAAAAAGGCTAAGCAGGGAACCTACAAAATCAAAGTAACAATCACCGTTAAGGGCAACTCGAAATACAAGCCTAAAACAATCAAAAAGACGGTGAAAATTAAGATTCGATAAACATTTAATGGAAAGCATAGGATTTACAGTATTTTTAATTGAATAAAATAGATAAACCGCTCTCTGCTGAGGGCGGTTTTATTAGCTATAAAAAAGCCTTTTTGAATCGGGGATTAAGTTTGGGTTCATATATAAGTAAAAAATAACGTTTATTTCCCGATATTATTAGTATTCCGCTTGCGTGGAGCGCGCATAAATTCTGTCGGGATAACGCGGCGGATAGTTTAAGAGCGTTGTTTTTTCGTAATAATCGATTATCAATTGTTCATTATAAAATTACCGTAGGTATCGGGGCAGATTTCTTTTATCTTTTCCCTGAGTTTTAAAAAGTCGTCGAACGCTTCGGGTTTTTGATTGGGATTGCGTAAAATAGCGGCGGGATGGAACATCGGCATCATAAGGAATTTTCCTTTTTGGAAAAATAATCCGTGTTCCTTAGTTATCCTTAAATCGGGTTTTATGAGCTTTTGTGCCGAAATTCTGCCGAGGCATACTATGATTTTCGGGTCAATGAGCTTTACCTGATTTCTCAGCCAGTTAATGCACATTTCCTGTTCCTCGGGTTTAGGATCGCGGTTATGGGGAGGACGGCATTTTACTATATTCGCTATGTATATGTTTTTATTTCGGTCTAAATCCACGGCGTTCAGCATTTTATCCAGCAGCTTGCCGCCGCGTCCTACGAACGGCTCGCCTTGGATATCCTCGTTTTCGCCGGGACCCTCGCACGCCTACTACTACATTATGGCGCGTTTCGCACAGCCCGCATTTTCGGCAGTTCAAGCACGCTTCTTTAAGTTCGGTAAAATTAGAAAACATAAAAACCTCCAGTAATTGCGCATTATGAATTTCGCATTGTTATCATTATACCTCTTGAAATTTAATCTATAATGAGTTAAAATAACTATAGACCGTTTTTACGGAAAAAATTTGATTGGTGGTTAGTTTAATGAAAATTTTAGTAGAAACTTCTGCGCGTCATCTTCACGTATCGCGCGCTGATTTTGAGATCCTTTTCGGAAAAGACGCTCAGCTTACCAATAAGAAGGATTTATCCCAGCCCGGACAGTTCGCCTGCTTCGAGAAAGTAACAGTTGTAGGTCCTAAGGGCGAACTCAATATGTCGATTCTCGGACCCGAGCGTCCCCGTACTCAAGTTGAGGTTTCCTATACCGACGCACGAAAGCTCGGTATCGTTCCTCCCGTACGAGAATCGGGCGATGTTGATAATTCCCCGGGATGTAAGCTCGTAGGTCCCGAGGGCGAGGTTGAAATCGAATGCGGTGTAATCGTAGCGAAAAGACATATCCACCTTACTCCCAAGGACGCTGAGGAGATGGGACTTAAAGAGAAGCAGATCGTTTCCGTTAAGGTTGGAACTCCAGGCGCACGTGAGACGATTTTCGGCGACGTTGTATGCCGCGTAAGCGAGAAATTCGCTCCCGCTATGCATATCGATACCGATGAGGCTAACGCGGCAGGCGTTGCGGGCAACGTTGAGGGAGAGATCATAGTTTGATTCGCGGTTAACGACGCGTAATTTGTAATTAATTATCGGGAAGACAGTTGACTTTTTCAACGCGTCTTCCCGATTTTTTGGTTTATATTAGGCTTTTAAGTAGAGCCGAGGGCAGATTTTCGTACTGGGCTTTAGCTTTTCGGCTCGCTATAAAAAGATTGTATCCTTCCTTTTCAATAAAGAAATCGCGCGCGTAGTAGGTTCCGATATTGCCCGAGTGACCGACTCCGCCGAGCGGTCCCAGTATTAGTCCGTAGCCGTATTGCTCCGCATAATCGGGGGAGTAGTCCTTTGTCATTTCCTTATAAGTTTTTTTGGATATTAGCTCTCCGCTTTGGAGCGCCGTCATCCATTTATCCATATCGGCGGCGTTAGCGACAACGTCGCCCGCGCCTTTAGTCATTCCCTTGCAGTTTTCGACCGTAGTGAATGTGTCGTAGGTAAGTCCTTTTGCCCATTTGGGGTTGTCTCTTACCTCGTCGACAAACCCCGAATGAGTCATCCCTAAAGGCTTAAAGATATTAGTCCTGATAAAGTCTATGTATTTTTTGCCCGAAGCCTTTTCGACGATATTAGCGAGCAGGATGTAGTTTGTGTTGGAATACTCATATTTAGTATCGGGCTTACATGAGAGAGTCAAGTTGAAAATTGTTTTTAATATCGAATCGGTATTCTGAGCTTCCGTCTGTTCGGGGGCGATTTTATATTTATCCTCGGCTATGTTTTTCGGTAATCCCGACCTCATTGTGAGAAGATTTTTTATCGTGATTTTCTTTCCCTGAGTATACTTGGGGAAAAATTTATCTATTGTGTCGTTTACGTTGAGCTTGCCTTTTTGCTTAAGCATCATAACCGCGGCAGCGCAGAATTGTTTTGAAACCGAGCCTATGTACATACTTGAGTTTAAGGTCAGCTTTTTGCCTTTTTCGTCGGTACCTGTTACCGAACTGTATACGGGCTTTCCGTTATGAGTCAGGTAAACAATTCCCTCAAAGCTGTTTTGTTTCAGCGTTTTGTCCATTTTCTTTTTTGTTTCAGCATTTGTAACGCTTGAATTCTTAGTCGCGGCGGGAGACGAACAAGCCGTAACAGAACAAATCAGAATCGCCGATAATACTAAAGCGAATATTTTTCTCATAATTATCTCCTTATTCGGGCAAATTAATTATCGCAAAGAGTATCGAAAAATAGTGGCAGACGCTGCCGAGCAGGGTGAAGATGTGCCAAATCGAGTGAAAATATTTGACCTTTTTAATGGCGTAGAAAATTACGCCTACCGTATAAAAAACTCCGCCGACTATTAAAAGCCAAAGGCTTAACGAATCCATAGCGTTTAAAAGCGGTTTTATAGCGAAAATAACTACCCAGCCCATCGCGATATAACAAACTACCGAAGGCTTGCGGAATTTTTCTAGGTCGATTGAGTTAAGTATAATTCCGATAATTGCCGCTCCCCAAACTATCCCGAAAAGTATCCAGCCGACAACTCCGCGCATTATGGAAATTGTAATCGGAGTGTAAGTCCCCGCTATAAGGAAAAATATCGTGTTGTGGTCCATTATTCTGAAAAATTTTTTTGCTTTCTCGTTTGTTATTGAATGATAGAGCGTACTCATACTGTAGAGTATAATAAGGCTCGCGCCGAATATCGCGCTGCCGACTACCGACCAGGCGCCGCTGTAAATAGCTGACAATACTATAAGTACAGCTGTTCCGCCGAACGCAAGCAGGCTTCCGATACCGTGAGTCACCGAACTGAAGATTT
Source organism: uncultured Ruminococcus sp. (assembly GCA_905234305.1). Taxonomy (GTDB): domain Bacteria; phylum Bacillota; class Clostridia; order Oscillospirales; family Acutalibacteraceae; genus Ruminococcoides. Next base: position 6,646 of record CAJOHT010000114.1, read on the forward strand.
CTTCGCCGAGAGTATATCTTTTGAGTTTCATAAATCCACCTCGTATTTATTATAATACCGAGTTCGGATTATGGCAATAGCTATTTTATCGGTAAGTGGAAAGTGGCCGCGTATATCCAAAGACAAATAGGGGATAATAAATAATAAAAAATTGAGGTGATAAGATTGATTAATGACGAAGAAATGCTGCAGTTTATTTTAAAAAACGCGGAGATGGGATGTCTCGGTATAAACGATATTAAGCCTTACGCGAGCGGGGATAAATTGACTCAGGCGTTGCGTTCTCAGAACCTCGAGTACGGTCATATCTACCATAACGCGTATAATATCCTGAAAAACCGCGGGTATTCGCCGAGAAAGATAAGCCGATTTGTGTCGTCGTGAGATGAAAAATGACAGTTCCGATTCCCATATAGCGGAGATGATGATACAGGGGAATACGATGGGCGTTCAGAAAATCGCTCAGCATATTCGGCAGTATAAAGGAAAAAACGAGGTGGTTAATTCCTTAGCCGATAAGCTGATGAGTACCCAGCAGGCAAATATTGAGGAGATGAAATCCTATCTGTAAGATATCAGCTTTCGGATGGGGTAATTATAAATTGAGGATTGAAAATTGAATTACCGGTAAACAGCGCGTTAAAAAAAGATTCGGTCGGGAATAGAAGGTTGTTAATTCAGCAATTTTTTATTTCCGACCGACATTCTCTATTTTCAATTTTTATCTCCTTTTAGAATAAAAAATGCTTGACAAAAGAGAAGTGTTTTGATAAAATAATTTATTGTCGGATATTGTGAGTTGGTATAGATTTTTAACTATCTAAAATATCTGAAATCGCCGATAAAATCTAAGTTTTATTGTGCATTTTAACCTTGTTTGTTTTATGGCTGTTATAAAGCCGTTAAAATAAAAATTTTTAAAGAAGGAGGAGAAATATGCCAACATTTAACCAGCTTGTTCGCAAGGGCAGACAGGTATCTGAAAAGAAGGCAAAGGCACCTGCTCTTTTAAAGGGATGGAACTCTCAGAAAAATCGTCCGATTGATCAGACTTCACCCCAGAAGAGAGGCGTTTGTACTGCTGTTAAGACAGCTACCCCTAAAAAGCCTAACTCGGCGCTTCGTAAAATCGCCAGAGTAAGACTTTCAAACGGTATCGAAGTCAGTTCCTATATTCCCGGCGTAGGTCATAATCTTCAGGAACACTCCGTTGTTCTTATAAGAGGCGGCCGTGTTAAGGACTTACCTGGTGTACGTTATCATATTATTCGAGGCACACTCGATACTCAGGGTGTTTCGGGACGTATGCAGGCTCGTTCAAAGTATGGCGCTAAGCGCCCAAAAGCAGGTAAAAAATAAGGAAATGACAAACCGTTTAATTTAAGTAATTAAGCTTGTATTGCTGCAAGATGTTCATATATATAGTAGAATGTCTTGTTGGCATACGGGAGTTTGTCGCTTTCGAGTACCTATGATATCTCAATTATTGTGAAGGAGGGAAGCAAAGTGCCAAGAAGAGGTTCTATTGCAAAGCGTGATGTATTACCTGATCCGCTTTATAATTCAAAATTAGTAACTCGTCTTATCAACAATATTATGCTCGACGGTAAAAAGGGCGTTGCCCAGAAAATCGTTTACGGAGCGTTCGATATTATTGCTGAAAAGACAGGCAAAGACCCGTTAGAGGTTTTTGAACAGGCTATGGAAAGTGTAATGCCTGTCCTCGAGGTAAAGGCTCGCCGTGTCGGCGGTGCTACTTACCAGGTTCCTATTGAGGTTCGTCCCGCGAGACGCCAGACTTTAGGTCTCCGCTGGATCACAACTTACTCAAGAGCCCGCAGCGAGAAAACTATGAAAGAAAGACTTGCAGGAGAAATCTTAGACGCTATTAACAGCACGGGTGCCGCGTTCAAGAAGCGCGAGGATACTCATAAGATGGCTGAAGCGAACAAGGCTTTCGCACATTACAGATGGTAATTTAAACTGTAGTAATGTAAAGGTAATTTAAGAGGAGGATATTTAATGTCAAGACAAGTATCACTCGAACAAACCAG
>CAJOHT010000115.1:0-1461 GCA_905234305.1 uncultured Ruminococcus sp.
GCTATCGGTTCAAGCTCGCTCGATAAAGTCCGCTCGGCGGCTCAGAAGATAACTTTCGGAAAAGTATCAAGAACATTTTCCTGCAAGGGTAAGAATAATTTTGTAAGCGGCGATTACGGTAAATACGCTAGCGATAAGGGCTATAAATACGTTACATTTGCTGTTAACAATATCGGAGAAAACGCTGTGGGAGTAAGGTTCTACGTAAAGAAAGATAACAGAGTTTATTACGCGGACTATATTGATGATAATAACACTGAGCTGAATTGCTGCGCCGCGAACTTAGCAGCGCTTAGTTAGGCTGATTTGTTCAGAACGGCTTAGCCCTTAAATAAAAATAATGCTTTACTTTTTAAATCGGTTGTGTTATAATACGGATTGTTAAGCCTTTACGCGGATTTTGGATTAAGCCGCACAGCGGATTTTCACAGCCTTAACCTGCGTTTTGGCAAATATTTTAGAAAAGGTGGAAATAAAATGTTACCCGAAGAAAAACAGGCAATAATTGCCGAATACGCTACTCACGAGGGCGATACAGGTTCTCCTGAGGTTCAGATTGCGCTTCTTACTAAGAGAATCAATGACTTAACCGAGCATTTAAAGGTTCATAAGAAGGATCATCATTCCAGAAGAGGTCTTCTTAAGATGGTTGGTCAGAGACGTTCTCTCCTTAAGTATCTCACTAATGTGGATATTGAGAGATACCGTTCTATTATTAAGAGATGCGGAATCCGTAAGTAATTCTGTAAATTTAGGGCAAGCGGCGACGTTTGCCCTATATCTCGTTTATTACAGGATTTTTACGCACTCGCTTTAGCGGTAAAACGAGCTTATAATATGACGGTTGTAGGTTGGTTTTATTGCTAAGTGACGCTGAAAATCCTGTGAAATACAATATGAAGCAAAATGCTTCGGAAAGGATTTTATTATGAACAGGAAAATGGAATTTCCTAACTACAAGGTTTTTGAAACCGAATTCGCGGGCAGACCGCTGAAAATTGAAACAGGCAAAATGACTCAGCTTGCTAACGGAGCGTGCTTAGTATCTTACGGCGAAACAGTAGTACACGTTGCAGTTACTGCTTCCGCTAAGCCGAGAGAAGGGGTGGATTTCTTCCCGCTTTCAGTTGACTACGAGGAGAAGCAGTACGCCGCTGGCAGAATCCCAGGATCATTTTTAAAGAGAGAGGGTCGTCCTTCCGAGAAGGCTATCCTTACAAGCCGTGTAATCGACCGTCCTATCCGTCCGCTTTTCCCGAAGGATATGCGTAACGACTGTTCGGTTGTATGTACTGTTATGGCGGTAGATCCCGACTGCTCGCCCGAAATCGCCGCAATGATCGGTACTTCTATAGCTATCTCTATTTCCGATGTTCCGTGGAACGGTCCTATCAGCGGATGTTCGGTAGGTTTAGTTGACGGCGAAATCGTTATCAACCCTAACGAGGAGCAGAGAAAGGT
>CAJOHT010000115.1:1551-5514 GCA_905234305.1 uncultured Ruminococcus sp.
ACGAGGCTAACCAGAAGATCATCGAGTTTATTAACGGTATCGTTGCCGAAATCGGTAAGGAGAAGTTTTCTTATCCTTCTAACGATCCCGACCACGATATGTTCGAGGCTATCTATAATTTTGCTGAGGCAGACGTTAAAGCGGCTCTCGATACAGACGATAAGAATGTACGCGATGAGAGATTAAAGCCGATTTACGAGGCTGTTCACGAGAAATTCGACGAGGTTTATCCCGAGTCCGAGGAGAAAATCGACGAGTGCCTTTATAAAACTCAGAAAACTATCGTACGCCGTTGGCTCTTAGACGAGCAGAAGCGTGTCGACGGACGTGAGATGGACGATATCCGTCCTTTAGCTTCCGAGGTTGGAGTTCTTCCGAGGGTTCACGGTTCAGGTATGTTTACAAGAGGTCAGACTCAGGTTCTTACAATCGCTACTTTAGGCTCAGTTGCCGAGAAGCAGCTTCTGGACGGACTTGACGGCGAGACTGAGAAGAGATATATCCATCATTATAATTTCCCGAGCTATTCGGTAGGCGAGACTAAGCCCAGCCGCGGTCCTGGACGCCGTGAAATCGGTCACGGAGCGTTGGCGGAGAGAGCGTTACTTCCCGTTATTCCTCCTGTTGAGGAGTTCCCGTACGCTTTAAGACTCGTTTCTGAGGTTCTTTCCTCGAACGGTTCTACTTCTCAGGGTTCAGTCTGCGGTTCCACCTTAGCGCTTATGGACGCCGGTGTTCCGATTAAAGCTCCCGTAGCGGGTATTTCCTGCGGTCTTATTACCGAGGGCGAGAGATGGATGACTATGGTAGATATCCAGGGCCTCGAGGACTTCTTCGGTGATATGGACTTTAAGGTAGCTGGTACTAAGGAAGGTATCACAGCTATACAGATGGACTTAAAAATCAGCGGACTTCTTCCCGAAATGGTTAAAGAAGCGCTCGAGAAAACTCATAAGGCGCGTAACTATATTCTTGACGAGATTATGCTTAAGGCTATCGCTGAGCCCCGTCCCGAACTTTCAAAATACGCTCCGAAGATGTTTACTACTTCGATTGACGCTGAGAAGATTTCCGAGGTTATCGGTAAGAGCGGTAAGGTTATTAAGGAAATCCAGGCTCAGTGCGAGTGTAAGGTTGATATTGAGGAAGACGGCGATAAGGGTAACGTATTTGTATCGGGCCTTGATACTGAGAAATGTAAGCGCGCTCTCGCTATGATTGAGACAATCGCTAACGATCCCGAACCCGGCGCAATGTTCTACGGTAAGGTAACTCGTATTATGGATTTCGGCGCGTTTGTTGAAATCGCTCCAGGTAAGGAAGGACTTTGCCACATAAGCCAGCTTGACGTTAAGCGTACAAAGAATGTTACAGATGTTGTTAATGTCGGCGATGTTATACGCGTAAAGGTGCTTGAGATCGACGATAAGGGTCGTCTTAACTTAAGCCGCAGAGCGGTTCTTATTGAGGTTGACGGACTTGAGCCTGAGAATGATCCCGAAGAGGACAGAAAGAATTCACGTCCCCGTCGTGGCAGAGGCGACCGTCATCACAGACGCGATAATTAATCATTAAACAAATTATTTTAGGTTGGAAGACTTAAGGTTAAGCCTTAGTCTTCCGATTTTTCTTTTTTAGGTAAAAGGTAAATTAGTCGTTTGCGGTTTAACAATTCAGAGCATTAATTCATTACGAAGTTATTTCATTATTAAGAGAATTATCCCAGCGTCGATGAAATTTGTTAACATAAGATACAATTAGGATTTAGCAATCAGTCGAGCGCAGAACGTATCCCAAGTATCCAAAACCTGACAGAGGTACTAATGTTAAGGGGATACGGATTTAAGATAGGAACGTCCACGCTTGATGAAGAAATAAAAAATAAAAAAATTTTGGAGGAAGTTGCATAAAAGTATGCAATTTTCTCCTTTTTTGTATATATAAGTGAGAGCTGAATGAAAGGAGGATAAAATGCCGCAGCTTAATAAAAAAGAAAAAGCGTTTTGCAGAAACTATTTAAAAACAGGTAATGCCGAGGAGGCGGCGAGGCTTTCGGGGCTAAAAAAAGATCCGTACGAGTTGCTTGCTCGGGAGAAAATTATCAGGGAAATCGGCCGTTTGGGAGACGCTATAGACAAAACAGCGGAGCATATCGCCCGATACGCGCTTATAAGGCTCGCTGCGGGTAGCTTTTCCGAGCCGATAGAAATCATATTTGGCGGCGATGAAAAAGACGCGTCAAAGGCGGATTGGTTTTCGGTATCCGAAATCAAAAAGAAAGGAGAATCTGTTGAGATTAAATTTTTTGACAGATTTAAGGCTGTTCAATGCCTGACCGACGGCTTCGGGGAGAGCGAAAGCTCGGTACCGTTTTATGAAGCGCTGATAGCGGGAGCGGAAAAGCTGAATAAAAAGGATTATGGAGATTAAACCTTTTTCCGAAAAACAGCTTCGTGTTCTGTCATGGTGGTGCGGTAATTCCGAAAGTGCTGATAAGGACGCAATAATTTGCGACGGCGCCGTACGCTCGGGAAAAACATTCTGTATGTCGATTTCGTTTGTGTTCTGGATGTTTTACCGATTTAAAAATTCTAGCTTCGCGATTTGCGGAAAAACTATCAGGAGCGCTTGGAGGAATATTATCACGCCTATGACGCAGACCCTTAAGATGCTCGGATTCTCGGTTGAGGAAAGGATAAGCAAGAATTATATCGATTTATCCTATAACGGTATAGAAAACCGTATTTATGTTTTCGGCGGTAAGGACGAGAGCAGCGCTTCTCTTATTCAGGGAATGACGCTGTCGGGAGTTTTATTCGATGAGGTTGCACTTATGCCGAGATCGTTCGTAGAGCAGGCGCTCGCTAGATGTTCGGTAGAGGGCAGTAAATACTGGTTTAATTGTAATCCCGAGTATCCAGCTCACTGGTTTTACCGAAGCTGGATAAAAAATCCCGACTCGAAGAACGCGCTTTATCTGCATTTTACTATGCGCGATAATCCGTCGCTTAGTAAGGCTACAATAAGGCGTTACGAAAGCCTTTACAGCGGAAGTTTTTACGAGAGATTTATTCTCGGGAAATGGGTAGCTGTGTCGGGAGCGGTGTATCCGTTTATGAAAGACAGCTCTTTTGTAAAAAAGCCCGACGGACCGTTTGAGAGATATTGCGTATCGATAGATTACGGAACGGTTAATCCCGCGTCGTTCGGACTGTGGGCGCTTAAAGAGGAAGTCTGGTACCGTATTGACGAGGTTTACTTTGACTCGCGCAGGGAAGGCTTCCAGAAAACCGACGAGGAGCATTATGACGCTCTGGAAAAACTTATCGGCAAGCGCTCGGTTAACGATATAACCGTTGACCCGTCGGCAGCTTCCTTTATTGAAACTATAAGGCGACACGGTAAGTATAACGTGATTCCCGCCGTTAATGACGTTATAAACGGGATACGGCTTACAGGCTGCGCTCTTAAGGAAGGAAGAATAAAAATTTGTGATAACTGCGTGGACAGTATCCGCGAGTTTTCGCTTTACCGCTGGAGTGAAAACGGAACGGACTTGCCTGTAAAAGAAAACGACCACGCAATGGACGACATAAGGTATTTTGTCGCAACAATTCTTGACGGCGATGACGGCTTTAAGGTGTTCGCCGCAAGAAGATAATTAATGAACTCTATAGCGGAGTTCAGTACAACAGGAGGATGATTTTGAATTTCTTTAAAAGAAATAAGATTAAGGAGAAAACAGAATTCCCTGTTTATCCCGTGCCGTCAACCGTTAATTCTCACCCTTTTTCGGCGATAAAAAATTACTCGTCATCTAACAGATGCGAGTATGAGTTTTATTCATCGCTTAAGGAAGCGGTGCCGATTATAAGCTCCGCGATAGATAAGACGGTAAGGCTTATGGGAGGATTTGACGTTAAGGCGGGTAACGCCGCTGCCGACCGTGAACTGAAGCATTTT
>CAJOHT010000116.1 GCA_905234305.1 uncultured Ruminococcus sp.
ATACATATTATTGCATTTGTAGATTATTTCGGTGAAGAATGCCAGGTCACAAGTCGGATGATGGCGGGTAGTATAAATGCAAATCCTGTAATTGTTCGTGGGCTGATTTCTTATTTGAATGAAGCTGAAGAGGACACTAAACTGAGAGAAGATTTGGCTTTAGTTATTGAAGAGGTCCTAAAGCAGAGATATCAAGGTGTAAAGAATTCTGATGGCGTATATATTACACCTGCTTTCCCTAAGATTCTTTACTTCCTTGAAGAAGATAATATCTTTCCCGATTCTAAGTATTATTACTTCTATTACAGACCTTCCGATGATCAGGAAGATGACAGGTGCAGTTATGTACTCTTTATTAAGCCCGAAGACGGCGAAGCTCAGGAATTTGATTTTGAGTTTACTACGCTTGCCGACGAGGGCGAAGATCCTATCTATGCCGCTAAAGTTCCTAAGACTATCGGCGACAAGATTAAAGAATTGAAGTTCGAGATTTTCGACGAAGAGGACGAGTGGATCTCTGAATTCAAATTCGATGATGTCAACTTATCGGATTTCACCAATAAGGTATTGGGCTCCGACGGTAAGTTCGAGGAAGAGTCTATGACCGAGCCTGTAGAAACAACCGAGGCTCCGACTAAACCGTACAGACCTACAACTCCGTACAGACCTACATCCCCTGTAGTAAGACCGACAAGCAGCGTAACTCCTACAGAAGCTACGACAACTGCTACAAGCGATACTTCCGCTACCGAGCCGAATGAAACTAATGCAAATCCGACTTCGGGACAGCCTTCTACATCTAACGTATCTCCGACAGCTGAACCTACAGCCGCTCCGACAAATGCTCCGAGCGAGGCTCCGACAAATACTCCGATTGAAGCTCCTACAGAGGCTGCTCCGACAGAGAAAGCTCAGCCGACAACCGAGCAGGTTCAGCCGACAGCTGCTACGCAGTATGTTCCAGCTACTGAAAAGGTCGAAAAGTCGAAGGACACTAACCCCGTGAAGGTAACGGTTAGTAAGAAGACTATTAAGAAGTCTAAGCTCAATAAGAATAAGAAAGCTTCACGTACCGTTAAACCGCTTACAATCAAGGACGCTAAGGGCGCAGTAAAGGTTGTAAAGGTTAAGAAGGGTTCGGCGCCAAAGATTTACAAAAAGATTACCGTAGACGCTAAGACAGGCGCGATTACCTTTAAGAAAGGCTCAAAGTATAAGAAGGGAACTTATACAATTAAGCTGAAGATTACTGTTAAGGGAAATAACGATTATAAACCTAAAACCATTAACAAAAAGGTAAAGATTGTAATTAAATAGTATATCTGAAAAAGGTCGGCTCAGGCTTCACATTGCCTGAGCCGACCTTAAACTATCAACTATAAACTATCAACTATTTCAAAGTTCCAGTCGGGAACATATTCCTCGTCCGCAGAGTTAAGTTCCTGAGAAAATCCCTCAAGTCCTAGGTCGAGCATATAGGTTTTAACCTTTTCGTACTCGCGTCTTGTGATCTTCCGCGACAGCTTTTTATACTCGAAAGCCCTGTGCATAGGAAGGTACTGCCCCATAAGACTGACGGGAGTATTCGGGAATTTTTCCTTTATAATATCCAGAACGCCGATACTGTTTTTGGTATGATTCGGGAGTACAAGATGACGGATAATAACGCCTTTCTGCATTATTCCGTTTTCGTCATATTTATTTTCGCCGACTTGATTAATCATCTCGTGAATGGCGTCTTTAGCGGTTTCTACGTAATTATCCGCCTTTGAGTATTCGCGGGCGAGTGTGTCGGCGCTGTATTTGAAATCGGGCAGATAGATGTCGATATATCCGTTAAGCGCTTTAAGCGCGGATATGCTTTCGTAGCCGCCGCTGTTAAATACAATCGGGATTTTCGGCTTGTAAATATCGAGGGCGTTTTTTATTAGATGAATGTAAGGGGTAGGGGATACTAGGTTTATGTTATGGACATTTTGCGCTTCCAGCTTTTTAAATTCCTCGGCAAGCTGCTTCTCGGTAATGTAAACGCCTTTGCCCGTTTCGGAAATTTCATAATTCTGGCAGAATACGCATCTGAGCGTACACCCCGAGAAAAATACCGTACCGCTTCCGTTAGTCCCGCTTATAGGCGGTTCCTCCCACATATGTGGCGCGGAGCGGGCGATTTTTATTCTGTTGTTAAGTCCGCAAAATCCGCTGCCCGTATTATCGTCCCTTAAGGCGCGGCAGCTTCTCGGACATAGATTACAAATCATATTATCACCGAATGAATTATAACATATCTATAAAAGTTTTTTAATAAGTCAATATGCACAAAAAATGCTCTCAAATTTTGTTATAGCAACAATGTGATAATTCTAATTAAGAATATTGACAGGGGCGCAATTTGGTATGATAATAGTTAAGAATGCAATACTATTGCAAAATTTAGGAGTTGATATTTATGAAAATGCGAAGAATAGTTTCGCTTGTACTGACTGTAATTATGATCGGCACAATGGCTGCGGTTGCGGCTAACGCTGTTGATACTGGCAGTTACTCAGCAGGCGCGGGCTACTATAACTCAGCCGAGGCTTCTGGCCGCGGTTACGCTGACTCTGCCTATTCAGGCAGCGACTTAGGCGCGACTTATACCCCTTCGGCTACTACTTGGAAGGTATGGTCTCCTGCCGCTTCAGCGGTAAAGCTTAAGCTGTATAAGACAGGTACCGACCGTGAAAACGGCGCGGGCGTTATCGGCACATATAACCTCACTAAGGGTGATAACTCCGTATGGTCTGTTAAATTAGACGGCGACTATAAGAATGTATACTATACATATCTTGTTACCGCTAAGAACATCCTCGGAACAGCTACCGAGACTAACGAAACTCAGGACGTTTATTCGAAGGCTGTAGGCGCTAACGGCAACCGTTCGATGGTTGTTGACCTTTCATCCACTAACCCTGAGGGTTGGGATAAGGACAAGCACGTCACTCATAAAACAAAGACAACGGCTGCTGTCTGGGAGCTTCACGTACGTGACTTCTCCTGCGATCCTAACTCAGGCGTAAGCGATAAAAACCGCGGATGCTACCTCGCGTTTACCGAGGGCGGCACTACCTATAAGAAGCAGGGCACATTAAAAACTTGCTTGGATTACCTTGTTGAGAATAATATCAACACGGTTCAGCTTCTTCCTATCGCGGACTTTGACGGCGTTGATGAAATCTACGGCGCTTCCGAAAAGGACCGTAACTGGGGTTATAACCCTGTTAACTATAACGTTCCCGACGGTTCGTATGCTTCGAACCCCTACGACGGTAACGTTCGTATTAACGAAACTAAGCAGATGGTTCAGGCGCTTCATAGCAGAGGCATTTCCGTTGTAATGGACGTTGTTTACAACCATACCGCGGGCGCTGACGGCTCCTGCTTTACTAAGACCGTTCCAGGCTACTACTACAGAATGGAAAGCAAGGAAGCGTACGTTGACGGTTCAGGTCAGGGTAACGAGCTTGCTTCCGAAAAGAAAATGGTAAGAAACTATATCGTTCAGTCCCTCCAGTATTGGGCTAACGAGTATCATATCGACGGCTTCCGTTTCGACCTTATGGGTTGTATCGATATTACAACTTTAAGCCAGGCACGTACAAAGCTCAATTCTATCGACAACAATATCCTTATGTATGGCGAGCCATGGACAGGCGGAACTTCAGCTGTTCCTAACGGACCTTCCGAAACAAACACAGGAAGCTATCCTAAGGGCGTAGGCGGATTCTCGGGCAAATTCCGTGAAGCTGCTACAGCGGTTAACGTTAAGTACGATAATGTATCGAAAGAAGTTACTTACGGCTGGGTAAGCGGCTCTCAGTGGGGCGGCGGTACAAGCACAGTTGTAAGCGGTATCAAGGGCGCTATCCACGATTCAAGCGATAAATCAAAGACCGTAAACTTTATCGACT
>CAJOHT010000117.1 GCA_905234305.1 uncultured Ruminococcus sp.
CAATATCAAGGGAGTAAAATCTCATAAGACTGTAGAAAACGCGCTCACTATAGTTGAGACATTGGAGCACCGCGCGGGTAAGGACGCCGAAGGTAAAACAGGCGACGGCGTCGGAATACTTATGCAGATTTCGCACAAGTTCTTTAAAAAAGCGGCGGCTGAAATGAATCTCACTCTAAAAGGGGAGCGCGATTATGCTGTGGGAATGTTTTTCTTCCCGCAGAATTGGCTTTTGCGTAATCAGGCGAAGAAGATGTTCGAGATTATCGCCGAAAAAGAGGGACTTAATGTACTCGGCTGGAGAAAGGTTCCTTATAATGAGAACGCAATAGGAAGTCGCGCTTTAGAATGTATGCCGAATATTCAGCAGTGCTTTATCGAGCGTCCCGACGGCGTAAAGAGAGGGCTTGAATTCGACCGCAGGCTGTATGTCGCGCGTAAGATTTTTGAGCAGAGTAACGAGGATACCTACGTTGTATCGCTTTCGTCAAGAACTATAGTATATAAGGGAATGTTCTTGGTAGGGGATTTACGCAACTTCTTTACCGACTTACAGGACGAGGATTTCGAGAGCGCTATCGCATTAGTACATTCCCGTTTCTCCACTAATACAAATCCGAGCTGGGAGAGGGCTCATCCTAACAGGATGATAGTTCATAACGGCGAGATCAATACAATAAGAGGTAATGCCGATAAAATGCTCGCGCGCGAGGAAAATATGAGAAGCGAGCATTTAAAAGGCGACCTCGATAAAGTTATCCCCGTTGTAAACGCCGAGGGCTCCGACTCCGCTATGCTCGATAATACGCTCGAGTTCCTTGTTATGAGCGGTATGGATCTACCCTTAGCCGTAATGATTACTATTCCCGAGCCTTGGGATCGAAACGGCACAATGAGTATTAAGAAAAAGGATTTTTACCAGTATTACGCTACGATGATGGAGCCGTGGGACGGTCCCGCCTCGATCCTGTTCTCTGACGGCGATATTATGGGAGCAGTTCTCGACAGAAACGGTCTCAGACCGTCGAGATATTATATTACTGACGACGACAGTTTAATTCTTTCCTCAGAAGTCGGAGCGCTGCCTGTCGACCCTGAAAAAATAATAAAAAAAGACAGGCTCTGCCCCGGCAAGATGCTTCTTGTCGATACCGTTAAGGGTGAGCTTATTGACGACGACGAGCTTAAAACCCGCTACGCTTCAAAGCAGCCCTACGGCGAGTGGCTGGACGCTAATCTCGTTAAGCTGAAGGATTTAAGAATCCCTAACGCTAAGGTTGAGGAACATCACAGAAAAGAGCGCAGAAAGCTCCAGAAAGCCTTCGGTTATACCTACGAGGACATTATGACTTCTATCCTGCCTATGGCGAAGAACGGCTCGGAGCAAATCGCCTCGATGGGTACAGACAGTCCGATACCTCCTTTATCGAGCGAGAATCAACCGCTGTTTAATTATTTTAAGCAGCTTTTCGCTCAGGTAACGAATCCACCGATTGACGCTATTCGTGAGGAAATAGTTACCTCAACGACGGTTTATCTCGGCGAGTCGGGCAATATATTAGAGGAAAAGCCCGAGAACTGTAAAGTCGTTAAAATCCATAACCCGATTTTATCCTCAACAGATATATTAAAGCTGAAGAATATGAGGGAAAACGGCTTTAAGGTTGCCGTGATTCCTATGCTCTATTATAAAAACACCTCGCTTAAAAAGGCGATTCACCGTCTTTATATCGAAGCCGATAAGGCGTACAAGGACGGCGCGAATATCCTCATCCTCTCGGACAGGGGAGTAGATGAAAACCACCTCGCTATTCCGTCATTATTAGCTGTTTCAGCGCTTCATCAGCATCTAGTAGTATCTAAGCGCAGAACTTCTTTGTCAATTGTATTAGAGAGTGCCGAACCGCGAGAGGTTCACCAGTTCGCGACTCTCTTAGGCTACGGCGCTACGGCGATCAATCCTTATCTCGCTCAGGAAACAATCCACGAGCTTATTCACGATGATTTACTCGACAAGGATTATTACGCCGCTGTCAGCGATTACAACGACGCGGTGCTTCACGGTATCGTAAAAATCGCCTCTAAAATGGGTATCTCGACTATCCAGTCATATTTGGGTTCGCAGATTTTTGAGGCTGTCGGTATTTCTTCCGAGGTTATTGATGAATACTTTACAGGTACAGTTAGCCGTGTCGGCGGTATTACCTTAAAGGATATCGAAAAGAATGTAGATAAGCTGCATACTGCCACGTTCGACCCGCTCGGGCTAGAGACGGGCGACGAGCTTATTTCACGCGGAAGCCATAAGTTCCGCAGCGGCAGGGAAGAGCATTTATATAACCCGCAGACTATCCATACATTACAGACGGCTACTCGTGCAGCCGACTACGAGCTGTTTAAAAAGTATACGCGTATGATTACCGAGGAGATGGAGCCAGTCAGCCTCAGAGGACTTCTTGATTTTAACTACGCCGAAAATCCAGTTCCGCTTGACGAGGTCGAGAGCGTGGACGAGATTGTTAAGCGCTTTAAGACAGGAGCTATGTCCTACGGCTCGATATCCCAGGAGGCTCACGAGGCATTAGCTCTCGCGATGAATATGTTGCACGGTAAGTCGAACTCAGGCGAGGGCGGCGAAAGCCCCGAGCGCCTCGCGACTAAGGGCACAAAAAATAACCGCTGTTCGGCAATCAAGCAGGTTGCTTCGGGACGCTTTGGCGTAACGAGCGAGTACCTCAATTCAGCGGATGAAATCCAAATCAAAATGGCTCAGGGCGCTAAGCCAGGTGAAGGCGGACATCTCCCGGGCAACAAGGTATATCCTTGGATTGCGAAAACAAGACATTCTACCCCAGGTGTATCGCTTATCTCACCGCCTCCTCATCATGATATTTATTCGATCGAGGACTTAGCTCAGCTTATATACGATTTAAAGAACGCTAATAAAAACGCGCGTATCTCCGTAAAGCTCGTAAGTGAGTGCGGAGTAGGGACAGTAGCCGCTGGCGTAGCTAAAGCGGGCGCTGGAGTAATTCTTATCTCAGGCCACGACGGCGGTACGGGCGCGGCTCCGAGAAGCTCGATTTATAACGCGGGACTTCCGTGGGAACTCGGACTCGCCGAGGCTCATCAGACGCTTATTATGAACAACCTTCGTAATAAGGTTGTAATAGAAACCGACGGTAAGCTGATGACAGGCCGCGACGTAGCTATCGCCGCGATTTTAGGCGCAGAGGAATACGGCTTCGCTACCGCTCCGCTCGTAACTCTCGGATGCGCTATGATGAGGGTATGTAATCTCGATACCTGTCCGTTCGGCGTAGCTACTCAGAACCCCGAGCTTAGAAAACGCTTTATGGGTAAGCCCGAATATGTAGCGAACTTTATGCGTTTTATCGCTCAGGAGCTTAGAGAATATATGGCGAAGCTCGGCGTTCGTACTATTGACGAGCTTGTCGGCAGGACTGATTTATTAAGAACTAAGGATAATCTTACCGAAAGTCAGAGAAAGATAGATTTATCCGCAATCCTTAACGCCGATTTTATGGGCGAAAAGGAAGAGTATAACAATAAAAATCTCTACGACTTTAAGCTCAGCGAAACTCTCGACGAGCGTGTGCTTGAAAGGGAGTTTAAACTGGGTAAAAAGGCTAAGCAGAGTATCAAGGTAGAAGTTAAAAATATCGACCGTTCTTTAGGTACAGCGTTCGGCTCAGAGCTTACCAAGAAATTCGGCTCAACTCTCGCTGAGGACAGCTTTAAGGTTGAATGTACTGGCTCAGGCGGTCAGAGCTTCGGCGCGTTTATTCCGAACGGTCTGACATTAGAACTCGAGGGCGACTCTAACGACT
>CAJOHT010000118.1 GCA_905234305.1 uncultured Ruminococcus sp.
GGCTTACGCTACCGTAACTACCGATAGTGATTCATATTTTGTAAGTATAACAGCTACGGGAGCAAGAATGGTTGACCGTGTCGAGGTCAAGCAGCTGATTGTTGAAAAAAGCGAAACCTTTGAACACAAGAAGATTTTCAAGAAAAAGATTTTTAAGGAATACGCTTCTCAGGCAAGATCATACGGAATTACGATCCGTACTCCCGGAGATCACGGCAAATACGCTAAAGAAAACAAGGTTATGAACGAATTAGCGAAAACAATAAAATAATTCTTTCCACTTACCACTAAAATAGAGCGGCACGTTTTAATAACGTACCGCTCTTATTTAATTATGGATTATTTTAAATCTTCGTAAATATAATGCTGGATATCCGACTTAAGCTGATTAAAATTATTAAGCTGAATAATCCACGCTCCGCCTGCTGATGTTCCCTGCTGCCATTCACCAGCCTGAGGTACGCAACGCTCCTGGAATTTAAAGCCTAAGAAGCGCGTAGAATGCTGGGCGTACCATTTTAAATCATCGGCAGTTAGGTTAGTTTTAACATTCTTTTTAAGAGTATATAATACGGAAAGGATTTTTGACGGAGAATAGTTTCTGTAATCTCCGACTATACTGCGGATAACCCTGCGCTGACGTCCCGAACGGGTAAAGTCATCGCCGCCGAAGCCGTTGCCTCCCCTGTCGCGGCAGAGCCAAAGCGCCTGCTGTCCGTTCAAATGAGTAACTCCTCCCGCCGTACTTACGAGTCCTACGGAAGCCTGTCCGTTTTTATTAAGCTGCCAGTTAATATAACCAGCTTCGTCAGATGTTATATTTACATCTACTCCGCCTAGAACATTTATAACATTCTTAAAAGTAGAAAAGCTGACTCTTACGTAGTTATCAATTTTAATACCGAAAGTATTCTCGATGGTTTTAATCGTCAGCGCCGCTCCGCCGAACGCGTACGCGGAATTCAGTTTATTTGTACCGTAGCCTGGAATCTCAAACCAGTTATCTCTCATAAATGAGGTCTGCTTGATTTTACCCGTATTAGCGTCTACGGAAATAAGCATCATACAATCTGAACGCCCTACGCCTGAATCGCTGTCGACTCCGAGGAACAGTATATTCTTTATGTTAGCGTTAGTAAGAAGCCCTTTCTTATCCTTATGGGTAATGCCCTTTTTTATTTCGAGCTTCTTATCGCTGAAGCGTTTATATACCCATCCCTTTTCCTTCGAGAAATCATATCGGATTACAACGGTTCCTATCAACAGCTTATTATCGACCTTAAAATAAAGACGGTCAACTCCCTTTTTAAGATCGGTTTTCTGCTCCTTAAACTCGGCGTCCTTATAATGATTATGTACATTCTTTTCGGCGATTTCCTTTTCTACGCCCTTCAAAGCGTAAAATTCAAGGTTATCGTCCTCGGCTACAGCCTTCGAGTACACAAAACGCGTGCCTGATTTTACGTATTTGACTGAATACACCTCAGGAGAAATACCGTAAACTTCGCTCTCCCGGGTAATCTCAGCTTTTCAGGTAAACTGTTTATTATTTATCTTTGTTTTTGAAATAACTGCCTCAGTAATGTCGAATTCATAAGAATTACCGCCTATATCTACACGCGAAACTGTTTCGTCAGTCTTTAAGTCGCTAATAATCTGAGATTTCAGGGGTTTATCGGGAGTCCAGATAAAGAGAAAATATCCTGCTACGACCGCAGCAGCGATCGCAAGCACTCCTACAACGATCAGCGTTATTATAAGCGGTTTTTTACTGCGCTTCATTTTAGGCTTTTCGGGTTCTTCACTTTCCTCAGCATAAGCATTATCCTCGGAACCCGTTTCGGACAGCAAAGCGTTCTCCTCGTCGTTTTGCTCGGGAGAGTTCTCGACTTCTTCTTCAATCAAATATTCCTTGCGCATAAGATTTTCGCCGCAGTTAGTGCAGAAAATCTCGTCAGGGTGATTAGACGTCCCGCAGTTTTTGCAAATTTTCATACAACCATTCCTCCGTTTCAATCATAGTATATCACAAAAATCGACACAAAACGAAAAATTACGACATTGTAACAATAGATTATTATAAAAAGCAATTAGATTTTTAACTTTACTCTGCGTATTTTTTATGATAATATTATTATACTATCAGTAATACGAGGTGCATTATGAACAAGGAATTCGGTAGAACGATTACACGTTTAAGAAAGAAAAAAGGACTAAGTCAAAAGCAGGTATGCGCAGAGCTTGGGATATCTCAGGCATTGCTTTCGCATTATGAAAAAGGTATTCGCGAATGCGGGCTGGACTTTCTAGCTAAAACAGCTGATTTTTACGAAGTATCGGTAGATTATCTGCTGGGCAGAACAACGAATCCGAACAGTTCTCAGGCTCAAGAGGATGATACTCCCGATATTGACAATGTTGAGGACATTAACCGAATAAAAAGCAACACCTACTGTATGCTTAACAGAAAGCTCCTCGTAAATTCTACCGCAATAATATACAGTCTTTTAGCGGAAATCAATAATAAAAAACTTTCAAAAAACGTCAGCGATTATCTTTCGGTCGCGGAATACAATGTGTTTCGCAAGATTTATTCTATAAAAGAAAATAACAATCCTGACTTTTTCGAAATCGACTCTCCGTCCGTAGACGAATACTGCAGCGCTTTTCTGACATTGAACGACGCTAAAATTTCAGACATAAAATCAAACGGAAGTATTGAGGGGCTGGAAATATCGGACGATAGTTTATCGGAAAAATTCAGCGAAAGTTATCCTTTATTAAACCAGCTTATTAAAAATGCAGAAAAGGCGCTTACACAGAATTTTAAAATCTAATTCTAAATAATTTTCAATAAATCAGGCTGACTCATTTGAGCCAGCCTTTTCTATACTATATTTAATTATATGTCGGACGCTGGGTAGCTTCCTCACCCTTACTTACAATAATTGTAACGGTAGAGCCGTCCTCTAGAGTATCGCCTGGTTTATAGTCTTTATATCCGATTACTCTGCCTTCCTCGATTTTATCGCTATACTGGTATTCGGGATTTACAACAAAGCCTTCGTTAGCAAGCGTTTTAGCTACGCTGTCTACCGATTTATCCTTTACGGACGGAAGCTCGCGCATCTGGAGTCCCTTGCTTATTTTAACCGTAATCGAAATCTCACCCGAAGCGGTCAATCTGTCTCCGCCCTTCGGCGACTGCGACATTACTACTCCCTCGGCGTACTGGTCGCTGTAGCTTTCCTCGGTATCACGGTAGAGCTTAATATTGGAGGAATCTTCAGCAGCCTCTTTAGCTTCCTTATATGTCATTCCGACGTAATTAGGTATCGTTTCACCTGTCCACACCTCGGTATTAGCTGTTGTATCTTCCTCGTTTCCGCCGTTGAACATACCGTTAAACGGATTTTGCATTACAAAAAATACACCCAGCGCTCCGAGAATAATTATCGTAAAGAACGCTGCTAAAATAGCCGCGACACGGTGGGATACACCGCCCTGCTTTCCGATATCGGAATCCTTAACATGCATATTAGCTGTACGCGAGATTTCCTCCTGTATAGCCTGAGCGGTATGCGAGACCGAAAGTTGGGAACGCAAATCGTCAAAATCAGTAATACGGTTCTCACGCTTTACCTGAAGGCCGTTCGCTATAGCAGTTACAACATGCGGCGGAAGTCTTTTAACCGTACTTGTACTCATAAGCAGACGCGAATCCTTGGCTCTGTCCTTAGCGCTTGCGGGAAGATTTCCCGTTAACGCATAGAAAAGAGTAGCGGAAATTCCGTAAATCTCGGTAATGCTGTCTATTGGGAAATTATTCTCATANAGCGGAGTTCCGCGCTTACGCTCATTAGCGGTAGCGAAGCCCGCTATTTTTATCTTACCGTAAGCGGTTACATAAAGATTCTTCGGAGAAATAGCGTAGTGACCGAGTCCGCGTCTGTGCATAGCCTCTAAAGCTGAAATCAGCGGCATAAACAGCGGTCTGGCTATATCCCACTCAAGGTGGCCGTTACTTCTCTCAACATATTCCTCGAAAGGAATAAGATCCTGGTTTTCCTCTATAACGTAAGCGGTATTGTTCTCCTGGAAAATATTATGAATTTTTATTAACGCTGAAAAATCCTTAAGCTCAGCAATAGTACGGAAATAAGAAATAAAATCCGACATAAGTTTACGGAAAATATCGTCATTCTCAAACCGTACGCGTATATTGGTTTCATCATGCTCACGCTCGAAAAGACCCATCGGAAGAAATTCGCATACTATTACGACATCTCCCGTCTGCTTATCAAAAGAAATATAGCGCGAGCTTTCGCCGTTGGTATCAATTACGGAGCCTATAATATATCTTCCGTGCAGAACGGTTCCGTAAGGTAAAAACGGAGAATGCTGTTCTTTTGAATTATCAAAACCGCAACTCGGACATTGAACATGGTCGCCTATTTCACGCATACAACCCATACACAGTGACATCCGAAAACCTCCCATATATAACATTTATATGATACAGCCCATAATGGCATATTATAGCACTACAATTAAATTTATTATAGCATAGCGGTTAAATAAAAAGCAATAAATGTCAAGGCATTTATTATTACAGTTTTGTTAAGTTAACCTTGATTTGGTTACGTTTTTTCTTATTTAACGGCTTTTTTATTACTAATTCATCATTTATTTACGATAAAAAGCGCTTTTCCGCTTTCAATCAACACTCTTACACTGTCGCTTTTAAAAATATTTGAAATGCCGACAGCTTTGGATGAGCAAAGTTTTAATCGCGAAGCGGGATATTCAACCTCACCGCTATAGCTTAAAGTTATTTCACCGCATCCGAACGGAAAAACCGAAACTTTATCCTCGGTCATGGCAAAATAAGCATCAATCAAACTATCCCTGTTAGGGGCAACAAATTCCTTTTGCTCCTTTGATACCTTTAAATTGAGAACATCATCGACCGTGTCCCACGTAAGCTTCTCAAGATGTATATTGTCCATTTTTACCTTTGTCCTTCCGATTTTGTCATTAATACTACCGTCTCGACATGCCTCGGGACAACAGCGTGAATAAAAATGCTAATATTTAC
>CAJOHT010000119.1 GCA_905234305.1 uncultured Ruminococcus sp.
ATCTTCAGAAACTATTTTATCAAAGGAAGATACTAAAAGAGTTATTGATACTTTTGTAAAATTAATATCTAATGAAATAAAAAAAGGAAATGAAATTAAGGTTTAAAATTTAGGAACTTTTGGAACTAAAACTTAACAATATCAATTATATCTGCTAATTCTCTTTGTTTATTTTGAAAGAAATTATTTTTTGTGCTTTGACTAAAAAAATATTCTGATAGCTCTTAAATGCTATATTTTTCTTTTCTTCTAATTCTTTTTTTTTTTTGATATTCACATGTCTTAAAAAAATCATCCATATTTTCAGCATTTTTTTCATATACATATTGAATCATAATTATTCCTTATTAGATTTATATTAGGAGCATTAACTTGCTCTTAATATACTACTTTACTATTTTTTAATTCTTAACTTTATTTTAATCTTCCGGATAATCATCTTTTGTCCAAGCAAAAACTATATAACTAGTACCAAAATCTTTATAAAATCCATGTTTAGCAAAAATTTTATCAATTTTTTCTGTAACTATTCTACAATCTGGAACATCATACCAATACAAATATTCATTTAAAACAGAGTCCATTGAAAAAGTTAATGTTTTTTTATTATAATATTCAAGCCATTCTTCTACATTAATATTGTCTTCAACTAAAATTGGAGTATTTTTAAATTTATATGTATAGTTTTCTTCATTTATAGAATATCTTTTATTTAATGTATATATATACACATTGTCTGATAATCTTTCATTTTCCACATAAAATTCTTCTACTCTATAAGATTTTGTTTTATATAAATAATATAATAAATCATTAGCAAATCCTTCTAAATTTTCTCTTGAATAAATATCTTTTTCCATAATAACCTCCAATTACAAATTACTATTTTAACCTTACATATTATATAATTAAAAACAGATAATTTCAGTAAATTATTAGTTCTCTAGAAAATACTTGTGTATGTTAGTCAATCATATGTCACAAATTTTTAAAAAATATATAGTTTGACATACCTATATATGATAATGCTTTTTTACTTTACACTCTATATTCCTTGATATTCTCGTAATTTCTCTATTGGACTTAACCAGTTCAATGGTCTCATTGGAAAATTGTTATATTCCCTTAGCCATCTTCTTCCTTTTTCTCTTAAATCTTCTAAACTCATAAATGTATTTTTATAATAAAATCTTTCTTGATCTTTTCTGTGACTTCTTTCTACTTTTCCATTTTGCGTTGGTGTATGTGGTCTTGTTGTTTCGTATGTTATTCCTAAAATGCAGGTAAGCAGCGAGATGATAACCGTTGTTTCCGGAAGAAATGACAGATATAAGCTGAACTGGGCTGATGTTTACGGTATAGACTTCTCGATGCTGGAAAAAATGGGATATGAACCGGACGAGGGCGAGTTCCCGAATGAGAATAATGCAAAAGAGTCGATAATATTCGGTTATGAGATGCCGTACCAGTTCACTGATACCAAAAAACATGGTCAGGCTGCGTTCACATACCGTCAGCAGCTTTCCGACGGCAGCTTCACAAAGCCATTTGTTGAGCCGGTAGGGGAAACCATAAAGATCGGCATAAATAACACGAAAAAGCCAAATCAGGACGGCTCTTATTCCTACGGCGGACGCGGCTATGAGTATAAGCTTACCGGAACAACGATCTTAAAGCAGGACAGCCAGTGGGAAACGCCGTACAGCGTATTTATCGATATCAGCGTCGCAAAGCAGATAATCGAGGATTATAACCGCCTTAACAACGTCAAAAACTCTAAAACTCCCGAATACTCACAGGTCAAGATAATATGCAACGATATCAACAGCGTTGACGGAGTTCAGAAGGCTGTCGAGGAAATGGGCTTCAGCGCGTCAAGTATGGCGCAGGTCAGAAATCAGATGCAGGGCGAGCTTGGCGTTATCCAGCTTATACTTGGCGGACTTGCGGCGATAAGTCTTCTTGTAGCGGCTATAAGTATCACGAACACTATGATAATGTCGATATACGAGAGAACAAAAGAGATCGGCATTATGAAGGTACTTGGCTGCTTTATCGGTAATATCCGTCTGACATTCCTCATGGAGGCTGGTCTTATCGGACTTCTCGGTGGTATAATAGGGACTCTGATAAGCTACGGTATCTCGATAATCATGAACTCTTTCGCAGGCTCGATGTTCTCGGAAATGCTCGGGATATATACCGAGGGCGGTTCGTCACAGGTGTCGATAATACCGTTGTGGCTGGTGCTGCTCGCGCTGATCTTTTCGACGGTCATAGGTCTTATCTCCGGATTTTACCCCGCGAACCGTGCAGTCAAAATAAGTGCGCTCGAAGCTATACGAAACGAATAATAAAAACGGCATTGCAGAGAAAGCTCCCGCAATGCCATTTTTTATGCTTCGTCAGCGTATTTCTGACGCATTTCATTTATCTTACCGTAGCAGGCAGTGAACGCTTCGACGACCCGCGGGTCGAATTGAGTTCCGCTGCCCTTGACGATCTCATCGTAAGCTTTCTGGTGATCCCAGGGCTCCTTGTAGCTTCGCTTGCTCGTGAGCGCGTCATAAACGTCAGCCACTGCGACTATACGACCTTCGAGCGAGATACTTTCCTCCTTCTTGCCTTCGGGGTATCCCTTTCCGTCGACCCTTTCGTGGTGATCGAGCGCTATCGTTCTGGCGAGATGCATTACCTCACCTTCTACGTTGTTGAGGAGCTTTCCGCCGTAGCCGGGGTGTTTCTTTATCGTCGCGAATTCCTCATCTGTCAGCCTTGCGGGCTTTTCGAGTATTTCCGCCGGTATCAGCAGCTTACCAATGTCGTGCATGGTAGAAGCGAGCCTTATGTTTGAGGTCTGATCCTCGGAAAGTCCCATTCCTTCAGCGATTATCCGCGAGTATTCGGCTACGCGGCGGACGTGTTTTCCGGTCTGTTCTGACTTGTTTTCTGTGATCTCCGCGAAGGACATTATCATCTCTTCCTGTATGCGGTTTGTTTCATCTGCTTTATCCTGCAAATACGCACCGTATTCAAAAAGATACGAGAACATAAGTGTTATCACAAACATTATGAGCGCGGTGAGAGGGTTGATTAAAATAATGAGAAGTATAACTAATGACAGCCGCCGGAGTTTTTTTGCTGCTTTTATCGTGAACGGCTTTTCACCGCTCGACATAGTTTTCATCATCGAGCGGATCATATTTACATACAGCGACATAAGCAGGCAGAAGAATGATACTGAAAAAAACACCAGTGAAATGAGTGTCATAATGTTGATGTTATATTCACTGTCTTCATCTATGAAAGATCTGATAAGACCGTTGCCTTTGATATTATCGAGCATTTCCATAAGATCCGAACGTATCTGCTGTTCGTCGGGGAGCGAGTTGTCCTCGGGAATAGTTATATCTGAATCGCGGAATATCCCGTCGATAAATTCCAAAGCCGTATCCTGTGAAACGAGGTTGTCTGAAATTAAAGCCGTAACTCCTGCTACAGAGCTTCCGAAGGCTACGATAAGCATGATTATCATAACGATCGTTAGAATTATATATGAGACCTTACCTATATTCCTTATCTTCTTTTTTGTTTTGTCCATATCAGCTTTCCTCTTCGTTCAGGAGTTTGTCGAGAAGCTCTGCCGCGTCGGTGACACAGCCTCTGCATGAGCGTATCGGCTTTCCGGTCAGCGCTCCTTTGAGCTCTTTACACATGAGTGTCCGGTTCATCTCAGTGAAGCTGCGCTCGAACTTTTCCTTTAAAGCCGCCGCGTTACTGCCGAATTTCTTGTCTATGACATATTCGGCAGC
>CAJOHT010000120.1 GCA_905234305.1 uncultured Ruminococcus sp.
GTTTTTGAGGTCGATAATAAATCGCTGACAAACCGTCCCGACCTTTGGGGACATTACGGTATAGCGCGCGAATTCGCGGCACTTTCGGGCAGACCGCTCAAGCCGCTCGATACTGTCGATTTATCGCAGTACGACGGCCTTCAGAAAATCGATATGAAAATCGAGGATCCGCTTTGCTACCGTTATTCCTGCCTGCAGGTCGAGAATATCAAAAGAAGCGTAAGTCCCGTCAATATGAGAATCAGACTCTACTACTGCGGTATGAGGGCTATAAACTTCCTTGCCGACTTAACCAACTTCCTGATGCTTGAAATGGGTCAGCCGATGCACGCGTTCGACTCGCGCAAGGTTGAAAAAATCAGGATAAAACGCTTTGATAAACCGTTCACATTTAAAACTCTCGACGAGGTTGAGCGCAATATCGACGAAAACACCCTGATGATTTGCAACGGCGATACCCCCGTAGCGATTGCGGGTATTATGGGCGGACTCGACTCCGAAATCGTAGAAGATACTACTACGCTTACTCTCGAGTCGGCAACATTTGACGCGGCTTCTATCCGTAAGTCTACGGTAAGACTCGCTCACCGTACCGACGCGTCAATGCGTTACGAAAAATCGCTCGACCCCGAGTTAACCGTTGCCGCGATAGCCCGTTACTTAAAGCTCCTTACCGATTACGACAGCGAAGTAAAGGTAGTCAGCGCGCTTACCGACGAATATGTATACAAGTATGATGACGTAACTCTTACCTTTGATAAGGCGTTTGTCGACAAGTATACGGGTATTGAGATTTCCGATGAACAGATTTTAAAAACCTTAACCTCCTTAGGCTTTACAGCCGAGAAAAACGGCGAAGAGTTCAAGGTTGACGTTCCCTCATGGAGAGCTACCAAGGACGTTACGATTAAAGCGGACATTATCGAGGGGATCACACGTATCTACGGCTACGATAATTTTGAAGTCCACACAACCCGTTCTCCCCTTTACCCCGTAAGACCCGATAAGGTAAAGAGTGATGAGGAGAAAATCAAGGATATCCTCGTTAAGAAATACAACCTTCACGAGCTTCATTCCTACGTTTGGGCATATAACGACGAGCAGAAAGCTCTCGGCATTCCTGTCGAGGATAATATCAAATTATTAAATGCTACAAACCCGAATATTGAAACTATAAGACGCTCGATTATTCCTACCCAGCTTTGTCAGGTAAAGAGCAATATCGGTTACGCGCCCGCTTACGGTATTTTTGAGATTGGTAGAGTTGTCGAGGGAGTTGACGAAAACAATCTTTGCGTTGAGAAAAAGATGCTTGCCGTTACTCTTTACAGCAAAACCGACGATATTAAAACGCTTTACTTTAAACTTCGCGATATCCTCGCGACAGTTACGGACGATATCAAGCATAAACCGTTAAGCTATAAGTCAGTTGAACCCGCTCACAGCTTTGAGCATCCGAGAAACCTGAACGAAATCATCCTCGACGGCGTGGTATTAGGTAAAATCGGAATAGTTCATCCCACTGTAGCTAAAAAGATCGATAAAAAGGGTAATGTTGTTTACGCCGAGATTGATGTTGAAAAATTCGCGGAAATAAAGAGCGCGGGCATAACCTACAGCGAGCCCTCAAAATTCCCCGCGATGACATATGACTTAAGCGTAGAGCTTAACGGCGGAACCTTGTTTATGCATCTTGAAAAGTGCTGGAAGGAACAGGGCTTTGAAATCCTCAAGGACGTACGAATTGTTGACACTTACGATACCGAAACTATCCACAGTATCACTATCCGCTTTGAGTTCTCCTCTAACGAACGTACTCTTTCCTCTAACGAGGTTCAGAGCATAATAGATAAGATTATTGATAATCTTAATAATATAGGCGTTAAGTTAAGAACATAAACTAAAATAAGCAGGTAAGAATAATGATTAATCGCAGAGCTTATCCTCCCGATTCAAAAGCCGACTCAGGCATATCGGTCAGGAGGATTGCCCGTTTGCGACAGGAACCTTAAACGGTGACGAAGAAAAATAAAATTCTTGACTAAGTAAAAATATTGTGTTAATATAATTGTGAATTAGAATATTGAAATGGAGGTGTTTCCATGATTGATAAGACGATGGTTTTCTCGCTTGACGATAATAAGGACGACCAGATTAAACTTACTCTCAATACGGTTTACAGAGCATTAGAGGAGAAAGGCTATAACCCTATTAATCAGCTTGTCGGTTATATTCTTTCCGAGGACCCGACTTATATCACAACCTATAATAACGCGAGAAATCTTATCAGCCGAATTGACAGGGATGATTTGTTGGAAGCACTCGTAAAATCTTACCTTAATCTAAAATAACGAAAGGTGTGATGCTTTGTGGCAGATAAGCCGAATTTTCCTACATATAAGGGAAAACCGCTCGTACGCTGCGGAGATGAGTTATATTACGGAAATATGGACGACGAATACGTTATACATCTCGTAATAAAAAGTAAGCGCGAGGTCAACGGAATTGAGGTTGCCGACAAGGTAGCGGTTCAGCTTATGGCTACCGACCCTGGGCTTTCCCCAAGACGTCAGCTCGTAAAATCCAGCGAAAAGCAGGGTTTGTTCGTAGCTATGGATGTAGGCGACGCGTGGCTTACAAGAGCTTTAGCTCATAAAATATAATTCGCATTATAATCCCCGAGATTGTGCTAAACGAGCAGGTTTACAAAATCTCGGGGATTTTTGTCACAATTTTTGTTTTTCAGGGTTATAGTATATGAAGACATTAATTCGGGAGGAATACTTATGAAAAGATTTTTATGCGTATTGATATCGGCGGCGCTTATTTGCGGACTCTTCACCGTAATGCCCGCAAGCGTTTCAGCCAAAAAAGCTAAACCCGTAAGCCTGAAAAAGGCTTCGGCAACCTTAGAGATTACAAAAGACAACAACAAAACATCCTACGGCTCAACAAAAATAAAGCTCAAAAAGGTAAAAGGAGTTAAAATCAAGAAAAAAACCTTTAAAAGCTCGGACAAATCTATAGCTAAAGTAAGTAAAAAAGGCAAAATAACCGCCGTTAGTAAAGGCAAAACAACTGTTACCGTTAAGGTTAAGTATACTTATAAGAAAAAGAAGTACACTAAAAATCTTAAGTTTATGGTAAAAGTAAAAAACGCAAGCGCTTTTATTAAAAAGCTCACCAAATTTTCAAACAGGCTTTACTCTATGTCCTCTAAGGGGAATAATAAAAACTTTTCAATGTCCCCTATTTCGGTTTATATGGCGCTTTCTATGCTGTATTATACAGCCGATAATAACGTAAAAAATGAAATCAAAGAGCTGTGCGGTATGAACGACAGCGACTTTGCGGAAACGGGCAAGCTGTTTAATATGCTCAATAAAGAGTATAAAACCTTTGAAGGAAAGACAGCGGCTCAATTAAAACTTACAAACTCAATTTGGTTTGATAAAAGCGAAAAGTTTAATACCGAGGAAATGTCCAAGCTCGAAAAAGAGCTTTACTGTAACGCTTTCGGCACAACATTTAAGGATAATAATAAAGCGGCTAATAAAGAAATACAAGAGTTCATAAAAAAACAGACCAACGGACTTATAGACCAAGACTTTAACCTAAAACCCGAAACTATTTTAGCGCTTATTAACACACTTTACTTCAAGGACATTTGGCAAAAAGGCATTGACCTCTCAACCGAAAAAAGAGAGTTTAAAACTGCTGATTCAACTAAAAAAATCGATTTTCTTAT
>CAJOHT010000121.1 GCA_905234305.1 uncultured Ruminococcus sp.
CATATGTCCAGAATGAGGGCGACATAATTCCCGCCGTTCCGAATTTCTCGGGGTGATCCATAGCGATTATAAATGCTCCGAGCCCTCCGAGCGAGGTGCCTTCGACAGCGGTATGACGCGCGTCGGTGTAGACGTTGTAATGCTTTTCTATATAAGGCGCGACCGTTTTTGCCATAAAGTCCGCGAATTTATTGCCGAGCTTTTTTGATACGCCTTCTTCGTGAGCCATTTTCCCTAGGTTGGGGATAAGCTCGTCGTCGCGGGTAAAGCTGCCGTTGCTGTTATGATCGCCGTCGGTTTCGACAGCGGCGAGTATAGCCTTTTCGCCCGTCATTTTCATCATACTTTTAACCTGAGCGGCGGAGCATTCGGTTTCCGCTACGGTGTGTCCTACAGGAGGTTCGTTGATATCTGCCGATTGTCCGTCGAGCAGGTAAATGGTAGAATACTTCTTTTTTGACGAAGCGTCATAGTCGTCGGGAGTCCAGATATGAACTGTTTTATCGTAGCCGTTGAATTTGAATTTTACGTCCTTGTGTTTATATTTATAGCTGATTTTTTCACCTTCGGTGTAGGGCATAAAGCCTCCGTCGCAGTTATACCAGCCGCTTACGCATTTATTAAAGGCGAAATTATTGCTTCTTATTCCGTCGTAGGTAACGTAAGCCATATTATACTTAGAGGTATCGCCCTCGCAGGAGAAGGTGGTCGTGTCTTTATCTTCGCCTGTTTTAGTCATTTCAACATTTTCGGTTTTACCGCTTTTACTGTTGAAGAAGGTCGCGACAGCTTCCTCGCTTTTTGATTTATCCTTGAAATAGAAAGTGTGTATGTTTTTGTTTTTCGGAGTTTTTTCTCCGCACGCCGAAAAAAGCGCTGTTATCATTACTGCCGCTAATAATGCCGATAAAAATTTCTTCATAATTTCCGCTCCTTTTGTTTGGTAGGAAATTACAACAAACAGTAAAAATTCTGTACTGTTTGTAATAATTATAACCTTGATAAATCAGAAACTCCTACCAAAAAATAATTTGTATTGCCTGCTCAGTAGCTTGCTTCGCGCGCACGAGCAATGGCTATCCGAAAGCGGACGCGCTAATCGCGCGCGCTTTCTTAATCTGACATTATTATAATTTATTAATCTGAAGTTGATATGAAGATATGCGCATTTTTTACCGAAAATTCAGAGCTTTCGTAAATTAAAACGGCCGCCGAGCGGGCAGCCGTTAACTGTTAATTATTAATTGTTAATTAACTTGTCCTCATCAGACCAGCTGTAGAGCTTTCTGATATCCTTACCGATAACCTCGGCGGGATGCTCGCTCGCGAGCTTTCTCATAGCGCGGAAGTGAGCCTGTCCGCCAGCCTCAGACATATCGAGGAGGAATTCCTTAGCGAAGGAGCCGTCCTGGATGTCCTTAAGGATCTGCTTCATAGCTTTCTTAGTATCCTCAGTGATGATCTTCGAACCTGTGATATAATCGCCGTACTCGGCAGTGTTGGAGATAGAATATCTCATTCCCGCGAAGCCTGACTGATAAATAAGGTCAACGATCAATTTCATCTCGTGGATACACTCGAAGTAAGCGTTTCTCGGATCGTAGCCAGCCTCTGTAAGAGTCTCGAAGCCTGCCTGCATAAGAGCGCATACGCCGCCGCAAAGTACAGCCTGCTCGCCGAAGAGGTCGGTTTCAGTTTCTGTACGGAATGTAGTCTCTAAGATACCCGCTCTTGCGCCGCCGATACCTGCGCCGTAAGCGAGCGCCATATCGAGAGCCTTGCCTGTAGCGTCCTGATAAACTGCTACTAAGCAGGGAGTACCCTTGCCAACCTGATACTCGCTGCGTACTGTATGACCGGGAGCCTTGGGCGCTATCATTGTAACGTCAACATCAGCGGGAGGTACGATCTGACCGAAGTGGATGTTGAAGCCGTGAGCAAACATAAGCATATTGCCCGCCTCAAGGTTGGGAGCGATATCGTTTTTATACATAGAAGCCTGCTTCTCATCGTTGATAAGAATCATAATGATGTCGGCTTTCTTAGCAGCCTCGGCTGTTGTATAAACCTCGAAGCCCTGCTCCTCGGCTCTTTTCCAGGATTTTGAACCCTCATAAAGACCGATAATAACGTTAGCGCCGCTTTCCTTAAGGTTAAGAGCGTGAGCGTGACCCTGGCTGCCGTAACCTACGATAGCGATTGTCTTACCGTCTAAAAGTGAGAGGTTGCAATCTGACTGATAGAAAATTTTTGCGTTTGACATTTTAATTTCCTCCTTGCCGCAATTGCGGTATATTATAAAAAATTAATAATATGTATAACGTGATCAGCTTTGAACCGAGCCCTTGCCCTTATCAATGGCGATAGTGCCTGTTCTGACTATTTCACGGATACCATACGGTTTTAATAAATCTATTAAGGTTGTGATTTTTTCGACTGTTTCGCAGAATTCGAGGGTGATCGTGCTGACCGCCACATCAACAACCTTAGCGTTCATAAGCTCGGCGATTTTGATAACCTCAAAACGCTTAGCCGCAGCGCAGTGAACTTTTATAAGACAGAGTTCGCGGCTTATAAATTCGCCGTCGATGAGCCTTTTTACTTTAATAACGGGAATCAGCTTATTGAGCTGTTTCTCAAGCTGCTCGACTACATACTCGTCGCCGTTAGCAACTATTGTAATTCTAGAAACTGTCGGGTCGGCGGTAACGCCTACCGCGAGCGAGTCGATATTAAAGCCTCTTCTCGAGAAAAGCCCCGATACCTTCGAGAGTACGCCCGCCTGGTTTTCAACTAATACGGATAAAGTATATTTCATAGCTTACCTCACAGTATCGACGGAGTGTCGGGATGTACCTGACATACAAGTACAAACGGCTTGTCGCTCTCGACAATTTTGTTGATGTATTTCTCGGCGTCCTCGTTTGAGCTTACCTCGGCGCTGTCGATTCCGTACGCCTTGGCGAGCGCTACGATATCGGGGGAGTCGTTGAGTATAGTCATCGAGTGCCTTTTATTATAGAGATTATCCTGTAATTCTCTTACCATACCAAGACGGTAATTCCTCATAACGATAATCTTTATATTTAGGTTGTTCTGAACGATAGTGGAAAGCTCGTTTAGGCTCATCTGGAAGCTGCCGTCGCCGCATACTACTACGACGTCACGCTTTTTAAGTCCGAGCTTAGCGCCGATAGCGCAGGGGATAGAGTAGCCCATAGTACCCATACCGCCTGTAGTGAAGAAACGTCCCTCGCGGATACGGAAGTTGTTGGCGCACCAAATCTGATTCTGACCTACGTCGGCGCAAAGTATCGCCTTGCTCTTAAGCATAGAGCTTAACTTGCCGATTAATGTCCTCGGCTCAACGTAGCCGTCGAATGTGGAAATCTTGCTCTGGTAATGAGCTTTTAAGTTCTTGACCTCGGCGTCCCATTCATCGTTTATTCTATAGTCATCGATATTCTCG
Organism: uncultured Ruminococcus sp.; assembly: GCA_905234305.1. Lineage (GTDB taxonomy): Bacteria > Bacillota > Clostridia > Oscillospirales > Acutalibacteraceae > Ruminococcoides. Next base: position 3,470 of record CAJOHT010000121.1, read on the forward strand.
ATAAGACTTTTCATAACGTGGTTCATATCGCCGACGATCGGGATATCCACCTTAACGTTTTTGCCGATTTCGGCGGGGTCTATATCAATGTGGATGATTTTAGTTGTGTTTTCACTCATCTGGTCGGGAGCGGCTATGGCGCGGTCGCCGAGTCTTGCTCCGCATACTATCGCGAGGTCGGTTTCGTGGAGCGCTTTGTTGGCGCATTTTCTGCCGTGAGTTCCGAGCATTCCGAGATAAAGCGGA
>CAJOHT010000122.1 GCA_905234305.1 uncultured Ruminococcus sp.
TCGATTTCATTCATCGCAAGGAGTTCTCGCTGACACTTCGCAGTTCGTTCTTCAACAAATTGATTGCCGCAGAACTGACCTACTTCAATACAGATATGGACGGTTTTATTATCCAGAACCCGACCCAATTCCCTTCACACTTGCAGAATGGTCTTAGTGGTGGCTCATTCAAACCGGTTATCAATAATAACATTGCCGTCGGAGTCGGTTACGTAGTAATAGGTATAAGGCTTAAAGTATTTACCGCCGTTGCCCATATATGTGAACGTAGCCGCCATTTCGCGTACTGTAACACCGCCCGTAAGACCTCCGATAGAAAGTCCGCCCGTGTTGGTTCGGTCTTTTTCATCGAGGTGGGTAAAGCCCTGGAGGGTTAAAACCTGATTGTAAGCCGCCTGAGGTGTTATCGTATTCATTACCTGAACCGCCGTCGCGTTAGCCGACCATTCGATAGCGTCGGGCAGGAGCATATTGCCCTTGTAGCTGTGGTACCAGTTGTTAGGACCCGCGACATACTGACCGTTAACTACCTTGTATTTTTCGAGCGGTTCGTCTTTTACTACGGAACTGTAGTTGAGCTTTCCTTTCTCGATAGCGTAAGAGTAAACTACTACGGGTTTAATTGAGGAACCAGGCTGGAGTACCGACTGGGTAGCTCTGTCGAATACGAGGTTTTTCGTTTTTTCCTGAGAGGAGCCTGTGGTAGCGATAACCGCTCCTTTCATATCTATCATAGTTGCCGCGCACTGCATACCCGAGTCGTAGGTCGTGTTGATATTCCGCGCCGCTTTTTCGAGGTAGGATTGAGCGTCCTGATCCATAGCGGAGTAGATTTTAAGACCCTCGGTAAATATCTTGTTGGAAGCCGCCTTTTCGCTTATATTGTAATAGGTGGCGAGATCCTGCTGCAGGTCGCGCTGAAGCTCGTCCATATACCAGTTTTGGATTTTGCTTCCTATATTTTTCTTATTGCTCTTTTTAAATCCGACAAATTTCATCTTAGCGGACTCTTTAAGAGCGGCTTTATATTCTTCTTTTGTTATTATTTTCTGGTCGTACATTTCCGAAAGCACAAGCTCGCGGCGTTTTTTATTATGCTCGGGATGATAAAGCGGGTTATACTTACTTGGGTTTTGGGTTATTCCCGCTATAGCCGCGCACTGGGCAAGCGAACATTTCTGGATATTCTTCCCGAAATACAGGTTTGCCGCCGACTGAACTCCCTGACAGTTGTTGCCGTAGTTGACTACATTTAAGTACGCCTCTAGGATTTCGTCCTTAGTATACTCGGTCTCGAGCTTAAGAGCCTTTACTATCTCGCGTATCTTACGGTTTAAGGAAACCTCATTATCGTCGGAAATATTTTTTATAAGCTGCTGGGTCAGGGTAGAGCCGCCGTAGCTTGAGTCGCCGCTTGTAAGATGAAGCACTGCGCCGAAGGTACGGTTCAAGTCCACGCCGTGATGGTCAAAGAAACGTTTGTCCTCAATAGCTATCTGAGCCTGCTTCATATTCTCGGGGATATCGTTGAAGTTTACCCATACTCTGTTTTCCGAGGAATAGAGGGATTTATATTTTTTAAATTTTCCTTTTTTATTCTTTACGTAGATAAAACTCGTCTGGTTAACGGATTTAGCCTTAAGGTTAATTCCCGTCGGCTCCGCCGCGATACCCGCAACATAAATCGAAAGAGATATAGCGACTATGCCTCCCGCGAATACGAGTACCATAAACAAGGTGAACAAAGCCCGTCCTACACCCTTGAAGAGCCTTTTTGCTCCGTGATCGGGCATAAAACTTTCATTTTCCTTTTCAGTGAATTTACTGATGTCTGTTTCACGCATAGGAATACTCCTTATTCAAAACTTTATTGTCTGTGTTGCCGCTTAAAAGCGTTTTGTTGCATACTGACACACTATTCCTTAACATTTTACCATATTTGAAATAAAAAATAAACCTTTTAGCGACAATTTCTTTTCATTATATATAGATTTTTTGATAAAAAAACAAATAAAAAGTATGTATATTACCGAGAAACACGCAAAAAATAGATTATACTCAGTATAAAAAAAGGATGTTGAAGCTATGAAAAGGCTTATAATTATTACGGGAATCGTTATTTATTCGTTATTCGCGGCGGCTATGCTTATAAATACCGAGATACAGAGAAAGCCTTATGAACGTACTGCGGTCGAAACCTATCCGCTGGAAACCGTTACCGAGAGCGTAAGCGGAGATATTTATATTCTGAAAAGCATTGACGGAAAAATCGCCGTCAAAGAAACCTCGACGGGTAAAATAATAAAAAAGACGGATACGCTGGTATCGATTTTGCCCGAAAAAGACAGAGAAATGCTGAAAAAGGGGATAAAGGTAAAAAGCGATGAGGAGCTTAGACTTCTGCTTGAGGATTTTTGCAGTTAGTTTTTAAGCAAAACCGCTCTTTTGCGCAAAAATAATCATTGACTAATTACTCTACTTATAGTAAAATTATAAAGAATAAGATTTAATATGAGTTACTATGAGTTGTTATACAATTCTGTAAAAATGAAAGATTTACGCAAAGGGTGATACATAATGATTTCAACCGTAATTAATGAAAAACTCGGGATAAAATATCCCATATTCCAGGGCGGAATGGCTTGGGTAGCCGACGCTTCTCTCGCGGCGGGTGTAAGCAACGCGGGCGGACTCGGACTAATAGCCGCTATGAACTCTAACGGAGAGCAGCTCAGAGCCGAGATAAAAAAGTGCAAAGAGCTTACGGACAAGCCCTTCGGCGTAAATATTATGCTGATGAGTCCTTTTGCCGACGAGGTAGCGGATGTTGTCGTCGAGGAAGGTATTAAGGTCGTAACTACAGGCGCTGGTAATCCGGGGAAATATATGGATAAGTGGATAGAAGCGGGGATCAAGGTTATTCCCGTAGTTCCCTCGACCGCTCTCGCGAGAAGAATGGAGAAGCTCGGAGCCTTCGCGGTAATCGCAGAAGGCGGAGAAAGCGGCGGACACGTAGGCGATTTGACTACTATGGCGCTTGTGCCGCAGGTTGTTGACGCCGTTAGTATTCCTGTTATCGCTGCGGGCGGTATTGCCGACGGACGTCAGGTCGCGGCGTGCTTTATGCTCGGAGCTGTAGGTATTCAGGTAGGCACGCGTTTTCTTGTAGCCGAGGAATGTACTATCGCTCAGGAATACAAGGACAAGATTTTAAAGGCCAAGGATATAGATACCGTGGTAACGGGCAAGCGTTTAGGCCATCCCGTACGCTGTATAAAGAGCAGCTATACCCGTGAGTATACTAAAATGGAGTACGATTCAACTTCGTATTCCGATGATGAGCTTGAGGCTAAGGGAGCGGGAGTGCTTCGCTTAGCGGCAAGAGAAGGCGATGTTAAGAACGGTTGCGTTTTAGCGGGACAGGTAGCTTCTATGGTAAAGAAGGAAGAGCCTGCTAAGGATATAATCGAGGATTTGTTTAATAAAGCTGAAGAAGTTTTAGGCGGTGCCGAAAAATGGGTAAAATAGCGTTTGTTTTTTCGGGACAAGGGGCTCAGTACCCAGGTATGGGTAAGGAGCTTTACGACAGCAGTAAAGCGGCTAAGGCTGTTTTTGATATGGCTGACGGTATAAGAGCTAATACCTCAGAGCAGTGCTTTAACGGAACGGCGGAGGAGCTTTCCGTAACAGTCA
>CAJOHT010000123.1:0-810 GCA_905234305.1 uncultured Ruminococcus sp.
AAGAATCTCCACCAGAACGGTAAAAGCTCATACATATTAAGTCCCATCGGAATTCCGATAGTGCCCCTCTTACCCTCGACAGGTTCATACTCGGAGAGCAGTTTTAATTTGTAGGCGAAAATATTGCTGTCATTATCAGGCGCCTTCTTGGTAATCGGGCGCTCACAGCGGTTGCCCGCGATAAACTTCTTACCGCCCGTAAATGTGTTTACGGTAAGTCGGCAGTTATTGTTGCAGAGTCCGCAGTTAGTCACCTTGATTTTATGCTCGAAGCTCTCAAGGTACGCCTTATCTGCGATAGTCGATTTAGGATTATCCTTATTTTTAGATTTCTCCATTGAGTAAAGCGCCGCGCCGTAGGCTCCCATAAGCCCCGCGATATTACTCCTTACAACCTCAACGCCCATTTCCTGCTCAAAAGCTCTCAGTACGGCGTTATTGAGGAAGGTTCCGCCCTGAACGACGACTTTCCTGCCGAGTTCCTCGGGGGAAGCGGCTCTTATTACCTTATATAAAGCGTTCTTAACTACCGAAAGCGATAGTCCCGCGGAGATATCCTCTATAGTCGCGCCGTCTTTCTGAGCCTGCTTTACCGAGCTGTTCATAAATACCGTACAGCGTGAGCCGAGGTCAACGGGGTGCTTAGCGTAAATACCCTTATTAGCGAAGTCCTCAATCGAATAACCAAGAGCGTTCGCGAAGGTCTGCAGGAAACTTCCGCAACCCGAGGAGCAAGCCTCGTTCAAGAACAGGTTGTCTATCGTACCGTTATGTATTTTAAAGCACTTAATATCCTGCCCGCCGATATCG
>CAJOHT010000123.1:879-4524 GCA_905234305.1 uncultured Ruminococcus sp.
AAAAGCGTTTTTGACAATCTCCTCGCCGTAGCCCGTAGCTGCCGAGGAAACTATATCGATATCGGGGTTGATCTCGTAAACCTCTTCAAGAAAGCTCTTAATAAGCTCAACGGGATTACCCTTAGAAGCCATATATTTGGAGTAAAGCAAATCGCAGTTCTCGGAAAGCACTACCGCCTTTACGGTAGTCGAACCTGAGTCCATACCGATATAAGCCTTGCCCTTATAGCCCTTAAGCTCCTTAGTTTCAACATGCGCCTTATTATGGCGTTCTATAAATTTATTATAATCCTCCTCGTTCTCGAAAAGCGGAGGGTTAAACGCGAAATTGCCTGTACCCTTATAATCCTTTACCTGAGCTATGACCTTATCGAAGTCCAGTTTCTTATCAGCGCAAAGCGCCGCTCCGCAGGCTACATAGTACAGCGAGTTCTCGGGACAAATTCCCTCGGTCTTAAGCGTACGGTCAAAGCAGTTTCTAAGCTCGCTCATAAAAGTAAGAGGTCCGCCGAGATAGACGACCTGTCCCTCGATTTCACGTCCCTGAGCAAGTCCCGCGACCGTCTGAGATACAACAGCGTTAAAAATGCTTTCGGCTATATCATTCAAAAGCGGCTGGATATCGGTTTTAGCAAATACTCCGCAGCGCGAGGCTATCGTATAAGTCTTTTCGTACTGTTTAGCAAGCTCGTCCATATCCTCTAACGGAACGTTTAAAAGGGTAGCCATCTGGTCGATAAAAGCTCCCGTACCGCCCGCGCAGGTACCGTTCATACGAACCTCAAGCCCTCCCGAAAGGAAGAGTATTTTCGCGTCTTCGCCGCCGAGTTCTATTACGACATCTGTCCCTGGGATAAAGGTATTAGCCGCTACGCGAGTAGCATAAACTTCCTGAACAAAGTCGATACCGCAACTTTCGGCAACGCCCATTCCCGCGCTTCCCGAAAGAGCAACTACGGCGTTTTCGACGCCGTTAACTTTATCTCTTACAACAGAAAGTATCTCGCCTATTTTCTCGGTAATCTGAGAATAATGGCGCTCGTAGGTACTGTATACTAAATTGTTTTCGTCGTCCAGCACTACGCATTTAATTGTGGTAGAGCCGATATCAAGTCCGAGCTTCATCCGATTACCTCCGATAAAATCTTTTTCAACAGCTTATTATAGCATATTTTATCGCGTTTAACAACATTTATTTTGCATATTTTATCGAATGAAAAATTTTATTTACAAAATGCTTGACAATTTATTGACAATATCGTATAATGGCATTAGGTTAGTTTTGGCTAACTATTTTTTACGGGTATTGGGTTAGCTTTAGCTAACTATTATTGAGCGTTTGCGGTTAGTTAACGCTAACACATTAAGGAGCGGATACAATATGATGCCTCTTACTCTCGCTAAAATAAACGAGTCTAATATAATAAAAAAAATCGGCGGTCTCCCCGAAACTAAAAAGCACCTCGAAAATCTCGGCTTTGTCGCGGGAGGCGAAGTTAAAGTGATCTCGACGATCGGCGGCAACTTAATAGTTCAGGTCAAGGAATCGAGAGTTGCTATCAGCAAAGAAATGGCAATAAGAATTATGGTATAGCAATATACTGATAATAAATTCAGGAGGGAAAACTATGAAAACCTTAAGAAACGTAAAAATCGGCGATACCGTAAAAGTAATCAAACTGCACGGCGAGGGCGCCGTTAAGCGGAGGATTATGGATATGGGTATCACGAAAAACGTTGAGATTTTTGTCAGAAAAGTTGCGCCATTAGGCGACCCTATCGAGATAACGGTACGCGGTTACGAGCTATCGCTTCGTAAAGCCGACGCCGAAATGATCGAAGTAGAATAACACTTATAGAAAGGATACTGAATATGAGTATAAAAATAGCCCTTGCGGGCAACCCGAACAGCGGTAAAACCACGCTGTTCAACGCGCTCACAGGCTCCAATCAGTTCGTGGGAAACTGGCCTGGCGTTACTGTCGAGAAAAAAGAAGGTAAGCTGAAAAAACACAGCGATGTAATTATTACCGACTTACCCGGTATCTATTCTCTGTCGCCGTATACACTCGAGGAAGTTGTCGCGCGCAATTATCTTATCGACGAGCGTCCCGACGTTATTCTGAATATCGTCGACGGCACTAACTTAGAGCGTAATCTCTACCTCACAACCCAGCTTACCGAGCTTGGTATTCCTGTAGTTGTAGCGGTAAATATGATGGACGTTGTCCGTAAAAACGGAGATAAAATCGACAAGAATGAGCTGTCACGCCAGCTAGGATGCAAGGTTGTAGAGATTTCAGCTTTAAAGGGTACGGGTATCTCGGAAGCTGCCGAAGCCGCGGTATCCGCCGCGGGCGGAGAAAGAACCGTTCCGAAACACAGCTTCAGCGGAGAGGTTGAACACGCTCTCGCCCATATTGAGGAGGGCACCTTCCTGCACGATATGCCCGAGGAACAGCAGAGATGGTACGCTGTTAAAATTTTTGAGCGCGACGAAAAAGTTCTCAAAAAGGTAAATATCCCCGAAGATAAGCTAAAACATATCGAAAAGGATATACAGGCTGCCGAAAAAGCTCTCGACGACGACTCCGAAAGCATTATCACCAACGAAAGATATATCTACATAGCCTCGGTCATTAAGGCATGCTACAAAAAGAAAAATAAAGGCAGCCTTACTACCTCAGACAAAATCGATAAGGTAGTGACTAACCGATTCTTAGCGCTTCCGATTTTTGCGCTTATTATGTGTATCGTATATTATATTTCGGTAACGACAGTCGGAACTATTCTCACCGACTGGATGAACGACGGCGTATTTGGCGACGAAGGCTGGAGACTGTTCCAGACAGGTCAGGTCGAGTACGACGAAGCTACCGATAAATGGGCTGAAGAGAATATTTTTAAAAGCAAGGATTTAGGTAAACTTTTAAACGCTGCCGCCGAGGACGAAAACATAAAGGGCGCGGCGGATTTAAAGGACGCGTTCGATGAAAAAGACTACGGCGCGTTTGAGGAATCCTACGGCTTATATGTCGACGAATTCTATCAGGGCTTAGAAAACAAAAGCGTAAAGGTATACGATATCAATAAATATCTCCCCTTAAATGAAGACGGCGAAATCGATAATCCCGTTGACGAAAGCGAATACGGTATCTGGATACCGAGTATACCGAACCTTGTTTCAAGCGGGCTGGAAGCTCTTAATTGCGCCGAATGGCTTACGAGCCTTGTACTCGACGGAATTGTCGCGGGTGTAGGCGCGGTATTGGGCTTTGTTCCTCAGCTCCTCGTACTGTTTATATTCCTCGCATCCCTAGAAGCGTGCGGATATATGGCTCGTATCGCTTTCGTAATGGACAGGATTTTCAGGAAATTCGGACTTTCGGGAAAGAGCTTTATCCCGATGTTGATCGGTACAGGCTGCGGCGTTCCCGGTATTATGGCTTCACGAACGATAGAAAACGAACGTGACCGCCGTATGACTATTATGACGACAACCTTTATCCCCTGCGGAGCTAAGCTCCCGATTATCGCTATGATAGCTACCGCCTTATTCGGCGGAGCGTGGTGGGTAGCGCCCAGCGCTTATTTCCTTGGAATGGCGGCTATCATAGTTTCGGGTATTATGCTTAAGAAAACTAA
>CAJOHT010000123.1:4556-8215 GCA_905234305.1 uncultured Ruminococcus sp.
AATGTCCTCCGCTCTATGTGGGAGAGAGGCTGGAGCTTTATCAAAAAGGCGGGTACGATTATCCTGCTCGCTTCAATCGTAATCTGGGCAGGCTCTAAGTTCGGCTGGTACGGAACCTCGTTCGGCTTCAATCCCGATCTCGATATAGAAAACAGTATCTTAGGCGCAATCGGAAACGCGATCCAGTGGATATTTGCTCCTCTCGGATTTGCCGATATCAAAGCCGCGATTGCTACGATTATGGGTCTTGTCGCTAAGGAAGAGGTTGTTGGAGTATTCGGCGTACTCGATTTCGGCGGACTTACTCCTTTAGCAGCTTACAGCTTCCTAGCGTTCAACCTGCTCTGCGCTCCCTGCTTCGCGGCGATAGGCGCTATAAGACGCGAGATGAACTCGGCTAAATGGACAACGTTCGCTATCGCCTATCAGTGTATTTTCGCTTACGTCGTATCGCTTATGATTTACCAATTCGGTCTTATATTTACGGGCGGAATGAATATTATCGGGCTTGTTTTCGCTATAGCCGTTGCGGCTCTGATAATCTTTATGCTCGTAAGGCCGTATAAAGAATCGACACGTTTAAGTGTAAGATAAGGATGATTATATGAACTGGATATTAAATAATATCGGTACAATTCTTGTCGCGGTTATTGTCGCGGGACTTGTAACAGCGGTTATAATCAACAGCTTTCGTAAAAGGAAACAGGGAAAGTCCTCCTGCTCCTGCGGTTGCGCGAATTGCCCAATGAAAAATAAATGCCATTAGAAAAAGCTCCCTTTCGGGAGCTTTTTCAGTTCATAGTTTTTTATAGTTTATAGTTTTTTACGGGAAATCAGTCTAATTAACTACTTACTATCTATTACTTTTTACTTAAAATATTCTACGCCGCTTTCGAATATCTTCTGGTCCTTATTAAAGGGAACGTTAGCGTAGAGGTTATCGCCCTTACGCTCGGAGTGTCCCATTTTGCCGAGAATTCGTCCGTCAGGGCTTGTGATACCCTCGATAGCGCATACCGAGCCGTTTACGTTATACGCGATATCGTCGCTCGGATTGCCGTTTAAATCAACATACTGAGTAGCGACCTGACCGTTTTCGATAAGGCTTTTAACGGTTTCGCTGTCCGCCATAAACCGTCCCTCTCCGTGGGATACGGGTACCGCGAATACATCGCCCGCGTTTACTTTAGCAAACCACGGTGACTTAACCGAAGTCACCCTCGTATACGCCATATGGGAGATATGACGGCCTACCGTATTGAACGTAAGCGTCGGGTCGGTATCCTTAATATCGCGGATTTCGCCATAAGGCACAAGCCCGAGCTTTATAAGCGCCTGGAAGCCGTTACAGATACCGAGCATAAGACCGTCGCGCTTATTAAGAAGCTCGTCGACAGCCTCCTTGATTCGGGGATTTCTGAACGTTGTCGCGATAAACTTGCCCGAACCGTCGGGTTCGTCACCGCCCGAGAAACCTCCAGGGAACATAATCATCTGGCTGTTATTTATTATCTCGACCATCTTAGCGATAGTATCCTCGATATCCGAAGGCTTTAAGTTTTTAACTATTAGCAGTTCAGCCTCGGCTCCCGCCTTCTCAAACGCTCTTGCGGTATCGACCTCGCAGTTTGTCCCCGGGAATACGGGGATAAACACCTTAGGCTTAGCAACCTTTATTACAGGCGCCTTATTATTTCTTTCAGTATAGAGTTTTGCACTCTGCTCCATTTTCGGGCATTGCGCCTGCGTCGGGAATACTTTCTCAAGCGGAGCAGTCCACTCACCGAGGATTTCATCAATTTTAATTTTTTCGCCGTTGATTTCGATTTCTTCATTATCCTGTACCTCGCCGAGGGGATAGTATAGAACATTTTCGGGAAGCTCGGCTCCGTCTTTAAGCTCGAGTATCATGGAACCCGAAAGCGGGGCGAAGAGTTCCTCGTAATTAAGCTCATTACAGAATTTAAATCCGAGCTTATTGCCGAAGCACGCTTTACATACAGCTGCCGCTGCGCCGCCTTCCTTAACGACCGAAGCGGAGAGAACCTCTCCCTTATCCATAAGCGCGTAAACCGCGTTGTACATAGCTTTGAGCTTATCCCACTCGGGCATAAGCGTTATTTTATCCTCGGGGACAGGCACGTAAATTACCCTGGAACCCGCCTGTTTAAACTCGGCGGAAACGGTTTTACTCGCCTTAGTCATAGCTACCGCGAATGATACGAGAGTAGGCGGTACGTCAATCTGCTCAAAACTACCGCTCATCGAGTCCTTACCGCCGATAGAAGGAATGCCGAGGTTAAGCTGAGCCTGCATAGCTCCGAGTAATGCCGCCGCGGGCTTTCCCCAGCGCTTAGGCTCGTTCCTTAATTTCTCGAAATACTCCTGGAAGGTAAGTCTTGCTTTTAAGGGATAAGCTCCTATCGCGAGCAGCTTAGAAAGCGACTCGACAACCGCGTACGCCGAACCGTGGAACGGACTCCAGCGCGATACTGCGGGAATAAAGCCGTAGCTCATAGCCGTAGCGTCGTCGGTTTCTCCCTTAAGAAGCGGGATTTTCGCCGCCATAGCCTCCTGAGGCGTAAGCTGGGTCTTACCGCCGAAAGGCATAATAACCGTACCAGCTCCGATACTCGCGTCAAAACGTTCGCTCAATCCTATCTGAGAACAAACCTCCAAGCGCGCCATATTCTTCTTAACCGCCTCAGAAACCGAAAGTCCCTTTAAACTTTCGGGACACTGCTTACGATAGCAGTTTTTCTCATCGGGAGCCGCAATATACGCCTCGGCGCTCTGGGTAACTCCGTTTGTATTTAAAAATTCTCTGCTTATATCAACAATCTTATCTCCTCGCCAGTTCATAGTAAGGCGGGGGTTTTCCGTTACAACCGCTACAGCCGTAGCCTCAAGGTTCTCGGTCTCGGAAAGAGCTATAAACCTGTCGACGTCGCCCTTATCAAGCACGACCGCCATTCTCTCCTGACTCTCGGAAATCGCAAGCTCGGTACCGTCGAGTCCCTCGTATTTCTTAGTCACCTTATCTAGGTTAACGGTTAAGCCGTCGGCAAGCTCGCCGATAGCTACACATACTCCGCCCGCACCGAAATCGTTGCAGCGCTTAATCATCTTAGCTACTTCGGGATTACGGAAAAGACGCTGGATTTTACGCTCGGTAGGCGGATTACCTTTTTGAACCTCGGCTCCGCAGGTTTCTATTGAGCTTAAGGTATGAGCCTTTGAGGAACCTGTCGCTCCGCCGCAGCCGTCGCGTCCAGTACGTCCGCCTAAGAGGACGATAACATCGTCGGGAGCAGGTACCTCGCGGATAACGTTCTCCTTAGGAGAAGCGCCGATTACCGCGCCGATTTCCATACGCTTAGCTACATACCCCTTATCGTAAAGCTCCACGACCTGACCCGTAGCGAGTCCGATCTGGTTGCCATATGAGGAATAGCCCTGAGCCGCTCCCGTAGTGATTTTACGCGAGGGGAGCTTACCTTCCATAGTATCCTTAAAGGGCAGAGTCGGGTCGCCCGAACCTGTAACGCGCATAGCCTGATAGATATACGCTCTTCCCGAAAGCGGGTCGCGGATAGCTCCGCCCAGGCAGGTAGCCGCTCCGCCGAAAGGTTCGATCTCAGTCGGGTGGTTATGAGTTT
>CAJOHT010000124.1 GCA_905234305.1 uncultured Ruminococcus sp.
AATTTTCAAGAAAAGTTTGGCTATCGTTCTTGCAGCTCTTATGTTATTCTCTCTTTGCACTGTAGTAGCATTTGCTGAAGGCGAAGCAACTGCTACAGTTGTCAGAGGCGATATCCCCGGTTGTGCTTGGGATAATACTAAAGATGAAAATAACGCAATGACAGCTGAAGGAACAACATTCACTAAAACATTTAGTGAAATCGCTGCAGGTAAATACCAGTTCAAAGTATTTGAAGTTGGTAAGGGCGATGAAGGATGGCACGGAAGAGGCAAAGATAATGTAATTATCGATGTAACTGAAGCAAGCGATCTTACAATCACCTATGATTCTGCTACAGGCGACATTACAGTTAGCGGAACAAAAGTTACCGAAGTAAAGAATTCTATCGAAATCGAGAACATGTTTGCTGTTGGTGACGGCGACGAGGCATGGCTCAACGGCGTTAGCTGGGATCCCGCTTCTGAGAAAAACAAGATGACTGAGAAAGACGGCGTTTACACAATCACATACAAGGGTGTAGTTGCTGATCAGTATCAGGTTAAGTTTGTTGCAAACGGCGACAAAACAGCTTGGGAAATTCAGTGGGGCACTGAAGAAGGCGCTGAAGAAGGCGTTGCTGTTAAAGGCTCAAATCCTGACAGCATCAAATTTAAAGTTGAATCAAAAACCGGATACGGCGATGTAACTCTTACATTCGACGCTACTAAGCTCAACAAAGAAGACGGCACAGGCGCAACATACAAGATTGATGTTGTTGAAGGCGAGAAGCCCGAAGAACCCACAACAGTTCCAGAGACAACAGAGGCTGTTGAGGTAACAACAACTGCTACAGAAGCTGACACAACAGCTACAGAGCCTGAGGGCGACACAACTTCTACAGAGGCTACTGAGGCTGACACAACAGCTACACAGGCTGAAGGCGACACAACAGCTACTGAAGCTGACACAACAGCTACACAGGCTGAAGGCGATACAACAGCTACACAGGCTGAAGGTGACACAACAGCTACACAGGCTGAAGGCGACACAACAGCTACTGAGGCTGATACAACTGCTACAGAGGCTGACACAACAGCTACTGAGGAGCAGGTTCCTGTAGTTCCCGGATTCTACGTAGTAGGTTCTAAGGAAGCTCTCGGCGATAAGGACGAGTGCTAATGGGCTAACGATAACGCTTATAAGTTCTACGCTCCTATGAAGCAGGCTACTGACGGCACATGGTTCATGGTATCTGAGAACGTTAAGGCTTCTAAGGGCAACGTTACTGACGAAGGCCCCGACATCTATGTATTCAAGGTAGTTTACATCAACGAGACAGGCACAGCCACCTGGCATCCGGGCGGAATGGGCAACAACACTATGGTAACAGTTGCCGAGGACGGTTCTACTCTCCTCTTCCAGTTCAAGCTCTTAGCTTCCAAGCCTACTAAGGAAGGCACTGATCCTGAGGCTGTTAAGGTAACAGTTTACGGTCCTAACGACACTAAGCCCGCTATGGAAGATCCTACATATCCTGAAGAGCCCACAACAGCTGCTACAGAGGCTCCCACAGAGGCTCCCACAGAGGCTGCTACTCAGGCTGCTACAGACGCTCCTAAGGCAGAGAAGAAGGCTAACACAGTTAAGGTTTCTGCTACAGGCAAAACTGTAAAGGTTAAGGCTCTCAAGAAGGCTAAGAAGGCTGTTAAGGTTGCTACTATTAAGGTAACTAAGCCTGTGGGTAAGGTAACTGTTGCTAAGGTTAAGAAGGGTACAACTTCTAAGATCTATAAGAAGGTAACAGTTAAGAAGAATGCTATTTACCTCAAGAATGGCTCTTACAAGAAGGGCACTTATAAGGTTAAGATCAAGGTAACAGCTAAGGGTAACGATAACTTCAAGGCTAAGTCTGTATCTAAGGTAGTTAAATTTAAGATTAAATAATTAGATTTTAATTACAATTAGTTTAATCAATCTTCTATCCCCTGCCGCAAGGCGGGGGATTTTTTATCGGAAACTGTGTTTCCGATAAAATTGAGAATTGAAAATTGAGAATTGAAAATTAAGAATTGAGAATGTCTGTCGGGCAGATAGGTTAATAGGTTAATATATTAATATCGTTATATTTCCCGACCAAATTTAAATGCTTGCTGCGCATGCAGCATAAAAATTCCTTCGGGATACCGAGGATATTTTTTAATCCGTTCTGGCTTCTCGTCATTAATTATCAACTATCAACTAAAAGAGTTTTCCATTTATAAAGCTTGCGAGCAAGATTTATAAAATTTCTGTAACAGTTAAATTACATTTTTTAACAATAATTTAAAATACTCTCTGGTTACAATTTAGACACAAATTGTTGTTTTTTAGCGTATAATTCCTAAAGAAAATATTATTTTAAATTTACGTCGTATTGCACAAAATTTTACCTCCGAATTCGTCAATTTGACTATTGACGAAAAAAGGCAAATCCGCTATAATGTGCGAGCAAGCTAAGAGAGACCACAATATATTGTGTTTTTAAAGAAATAACGTTTACAACTGTGTAATCTTGGGAGGATTTAGAAATGATTACTGTAATTAAAAAACGTGACGGACGTACTGCTAATTTTGACATCGAAAAAATCACTCAGGCTATCTACAAGGCGGCTCAGGCAATCGGCGGAACCGATTACGAAACCTCGAGCGAACTCGCTAAACAGGTCTGCGATATTTTAGAGGCTGAGGGAAATAAAGAACCCAGCGTAGAACACGTACAAGATACCGTAGAAAAGGTTCTTATCGAAAACGGTCACGCGAGAACAGCTAAGGAGTATATTCTTTACCGTGCCGACCGTACAAGAGTACGTGATATGAACACTAAGCTGATGAAGATATACGAGGACCTTACCTTTAAGGCGGCTAAGGACAACGACGTTAAGCGCGAAAACGCCAACATCGACGGCGATACCGCTATGGGTACAATGCTTAAGTACGGCTCCGAGGGCGCTAAGCAGTTTTATCATATGTATATCCTTAACCCGAAGCACTCAAAGGCTCACCTCGACGGCGATATCCATATTCACGACCTCGACTTCTTTACCCTTACTACTACCTGCTGTCAGATAGACCTCTTAAAACTCTTTAAGGACGGCTTTTCAACAGGTCACGGCTATTTAAGAGAGCCTAACGATATCCAGTCCTACTCGGCTTTAGCGTGTATCGCTATTCAGTCTAACCAGAATGACCAGCACGGCGGACAGAGCGTTCCTAACTTTGACTACTCGATGGCTCCCGGTGTTGTAAAGACATACAGAAAACGTTACCGCCAGAATATCGAGAGAGCGGTTGAGCTTTTGACCGATTCCGAAAATCCCGAGTCAGTTTCCAAGGATATCTGCGATAAGGCTGAGGAGATTTCGGGTACTATCCCGAAGCTCGAAAATCAGACTCCCGAATATGAAGAAGCCGAGTTAAAAATACTTGCGGACAATTTCGGCGATAAGATTGCGGGTAAAATCCAGCGCTTCGCTATTAAGCACGCCTCAAGCGAAACCGACAGACAACTTTTAGTTAAGAAAACTTTTTGGGAGAATTATCTATAAAAAGAAAAGTCCTCCCTCAACTACGGTACCGATACCTCTCCCGAGGGCAGAATGGTAATGAAAAACATCCTTAAGGCTACCGATAACGGTCTCGGCAACGGCGAGACTCCTATCTTCCCCATTCAAATCTTTAAGGTTAAGGAAGGCATAAACTATAATCCCGGCGATCCCAACTACGATATTTACAAGGAAACAATGAAGGTTTCCGCTAAGCGTCTCTTCCCCAACTACTCCTTCCTCGACGCTCCTTATAACATCCAGTATTATAAAGAAGGTCATCCCGAGACCGAGGTTGCGTATATGGGCTGCCGCACAAGAGTTATCGGCAACGTATACGATCCCGACAGAGAAATCACCTACGGCAGAGGTAATTTGAGCTTTACTTCAATCAACCTCCCCCGCCTCGCTATACTTTCCAACAAAAACGTTGACTTCTTCTTTGAGCAGCTCGACAGAATGTGCGATTTAGTCGTTGAACAGCTTCTCGAGAGATTTGAGATTCAATGCTCAAAGTTAGTCAGAAACTATCCCTTCCTTATGGGACAGGGCGTATGGATCGATTCCGAAAAGCTCGGACCTAACGATTCCGTACGCGACGTATTAAAGCACGGCTCGCTCACAACAGGCTTCATCGGCTTAGCCGAATGCCTCAAGGCGAGAGCGAAAGCGCTCAGAAGCTCGGACTCGAAATAATCGGCTTTATGCGCAAGAAGATGAACGAGGCTACTAAGAAGCATCAGCTTAACTTCGCGTTGATTGGAACTCCCGCAGAGGGACTTTCAGGCAGATTCGTAAGAATCGACAGAGAGCGCTTCGGAACTATCCCAGGTGTTACAGACAGAGAGTATTACACAAACTCCTTCCATGTTCCCGTTTACTATAACATCTCGGCGTTCGATAAAATTAAAATCGAAGCGCCTTACCATAACCTTACTAACGGCGGCCACATCTCCTATATCGAGCTTGACGGCGACCCGACCCAGAACCTTGACGCGTTCGAGGCTGTTATCCGTCAGATGAAGGAATGCGGAGTAGGCTACGGCTCAATCAACCATCCCGTAGACCGCGATCCCGTATGCGGACATACAGGCATTATCGGCGATTACTGCCCCGTATGCGGACGTAAGGAAGGCGAAGGCGGTAAAGGCTTCGAGAGGATCCGCCGTATCACTGGCTACCTCGTAGGTACGCTCGACCGCTTCAACGACGCTAAGCGCAAGGAAGTTGAGGAAAGAGTCAAGCACAGTATCGGCGAGAGTATGGATATGAGTTTTTTTGAGGAAGAGTCCGCCTGATGGGGACAAAATTGAATTTATCCGGGGTTGTCAGCGAGAGCATCGTTGACGGCCCCGGTATCAGGATGACGATATTTACGCAGGGATGTCCACATCACTGCAAGGGCTGCCACAATCCCGAGACCTGGCCGTTTGAGCCTAATCACTCGGGCGACGTAGATAAAATACTGCAAGTCGCCGTTAAAAACCCTATATTGCAGGGTTTGACATTCTCGGGCGGCGAACCTTTCTGTCAGGCTGAAGCCTTGGCTGAGTTGGCTGAGAAATGCCACAAAAACGGGCTTAACGTAATGTCCTATACGGGCTACACCTTTGAAGAACTGCTCGCGGGCAAGGACGAACATCCCGAATGGATACGCTTGCTCGAAAACTGCGACTACCTCGTAGACGGAAAGTTTGAGCTTGAACAGCGGAGCTTGATGCTCCTGTTCAGGGGAAGCAAAAATCAAAGATTTTTAGACGTACCGAAAAGCCTTAAAGCGGGCAAAGCGATATGCGTAGATGAAGAAAAGCTATATGAAGGAACAAAAACGCGGAATTAAAACTCCGCGTTTACTTTTTTCTTGTGTTTTTCGGTTTTACTTATTATAATAAAATACAAGGAAGTGAAAATATGAATAAAATCCTATGTATTATAATTTTTATTATATCCTCGGCGTTCCTGTTATGGTTTATACTCCCAATTATAAAATTCGGTATATTTAACCCTGGTAACGCGCTCGGAATAACGATTTGCTTATATCTTATGTTTTGGAGCGGCTTTAACGAGAAATACGCCGCGATAAAACACAGCCTCTGCTCCATCGAGGCGGTCAAAATAATCTGGAGGATATTCAATGTATGTGCAGGTGCTTTCGTCGCGTACGCGGTAATTGTGAGCGCTTTAATGGTATATACGGCGTATTTTACCGCACCGTCTAATAATTCGACCGCCGTTGTACTCGGCGCTCAGGTCAAGCCCTGGGGTCCGAGCGCGCTTTTGCAGCAACGCATAGATGCCGCCGTAGGATATCTTAAAGAAAATCCCGAAGCTAAAGCGGTAGTAACGGGCGGTCAGGGAAAGGACGAAATAATGAGCGAGGGACAATGTATGTACGATAATATTATAAAGCAGGGAATTGACGGCAAAAGGATTCTTATAGAGGATAAAGCGGTTAACACCAAGCAAAATATAAGATTCTCATACAGAATTATAAAAGATAAAAAACTAAACGAAAATATGACGGTAATAACCGACAGCTTTCACCAGCTTAGAGCAAGAATTATTGTAAATAAGCTCAAAATCAAATCAAGTATAAGCTCGGTAAACGCTGTTAATCATCAGGTAGGTATTATCACCTACCCCACCTATTTCGTAAGAGAATGGATAGCGATTCCGTTTGAATTACTAAAAAGATAATTTTTTAATAAATAACACAACGTAAAAAGGGTCGGCAAATTGCCAACCCTTTTGTTTAATGCTTTGGTTTATAACGTCTTCCGTTTGAACGCGGCTGAGTCTTTTTTAGCTGAACCTCATCGGTATCAAACTTACTGCGTCTTGCAGCCTGGCGCTGCTGAGTTCTGCTCGGAGCAGAATGCGACGCTCTCTGCTGCGGGATTTCCTGACGCTTCGGAGCGTCGGGGTCAATACCCGCTTCCGCGTATTTTCTTCTAAGACGTT
>CAJOHT010000125.1 GCA_905234305.1 uncultured Ruminococcus sp.
TTAAAGCGCTCGCGCTGATCGATAGGATCGTTAAGCTCGGAATAAGCGTTACACATTTCCCAGCCGTTTATAAACATCTCGAAGCGCTCAACGTAATTAGGATCTTCAGGTTTCTTCTTAGTAAGCGGAGAAATCTCGATAGGATGATCCATTACGAAGGTCGGCTGTATAAGATGCTTCTCAGCATATTCCTCAAAGATAAGACTTAAGATATCGCCCTTCTTATGATGATCCTCATACTCGACATGAAGCTCGTCGGCAATCTTCTTAGCCTGCTCGGTATCCTTAACCTCGTTCCAATCAACCTTAGCGTACTTTTTAACAGCGTCAACCATTGTGATACGCTCAAAAGGCTTAGAGAAATCTATAACATAATCACCGTAAGGAACCTGCTCGCTGCCTGTTACCTCCTTAGCGATATGGCGGTACATTCTTTCGGTCAAGTCCATCATTCCGTGGTAATCGGTATATGCCTGATATAATTCCATTAAGGTAAACTCGGGGTTATGGCGGGTATCAACGCCCTCATTACGGAAAACACGTCCGATTTCATAAACCTTTTCAAGTCCACCTACGATTAATCTCTTAAGATAAAGCTCAAGCGAAATTCTCAGCTTTAAATCCTCGTCAAGCGCGTTAAAATGAGTAAAGAACGGTCTTGCTGCAGCACCGCCCGCGTTCGATACGAGCATCGGAGTCTCAACCTCCATAAAGCCCTGCTCGTCGAGAAAACGGCGGATCGTGCTGATAATCTTTGAGCGCTTGATAAAAGTATCCTTAACCTCGGGATTCATTATAAGGTCAACATAACGCTGACGGTAACGAAGGTCGGTATTAGTAAGTCCGTGGTACTTTTCGGGAAGAGGCTGGAGCGATTTTGAAAGAAGCTTTACGGCTTCGGCGTGAACGCTTATCTCGCCCATCTGAGTTTTAAATACAAAGCCCTTAACCTCAACAATATCGCCGATATCCCAGCGCTTGAGTATTGCGTACTCGTCCTCGCCGAGATCGTCGCGCTTAGCGAACACCTGCATTTTACCGCTCTTATCGTGAATATCAAGGAAAGTAACTTTACCCTTTCCGCGCTTAGACATAACGCGTCCCGCGATACAAACGGTATTGTTTTCAAGCTCGTCGAAACGCTCGGCGATCTCCGCGCAAGTTATATCACGGTCGGAAACCGTTACCTCGAACGGATTTCTGCCCGCTTCTTTTAAGATATTTAACTTATCGTAGCGCGCCTTTACAGGATCGCTGGAAATCTGAATCTGCTTAGGATTATCAGCCATTTTGAACACTCCTCATTAAAATTACCTTTTATATAATTATCTACCTATTTCTAGAATTCTTAAACCCATTGAGCCGTTCGGGGTATCCGCCTCTACAACATCGCCCGCGCTGTGGCCTACAAGCGCGCGTCCTACAGGGCTTTCGTCGGAAATTTTACCCTCAGCGGGATTAACCTCATTAACGCCTACGATTTTAAACTCGCGGGTCGTACCAGTATTGAGTATCTCAACCTTAACTCTTGAGGAAAGGCGTACAGTCTGAACATTCTCGTCGGTTTCGTCGATAAGCTCGTAGTTCTTAAGAGTCGCCTCGATATCACGGATACGAGCCTCCATAATCGCCTGCTCGTTTTTAGCGTCATCATACTCGCTGTTTTCGGAGAGGTCTCCGTAAGAACGGGCGAGTTTTATTTTCTCCGCCATTTCCTTACGTTTTTCACCCTTAAGGTACTTAAGCTCATTCTCTAAATTCGATAAACCCTCTTCGGTCAGCATAATCTTCTTAGCCATATTAAAAATTCCTTTCACGTTAATTTACACGTATCATATATTATAATTTTTTTAACGGCGAATGTCAAGTTTTAACGGACGGTTCTTATTAAATAATCGCAGATTGAGCGGGGAGTCTGGGAGGATGAAAAATTTGAACACGTTGTCGGTACGATTGAACCAAGCTCGTACTGGCGTCCCTTAGTAAATAACGCCCCCGCAAAATACTCGCAGCTCAAGCTCTCGGGTTTGATCCTGTCGAACATATTAGGCATACGGAAATGGTAATCAAAATATACAAGCCCAGAGGTACATACCATAGGCGCGAAGCTCGTAAGAACTATAGCTCCTCCCGAAGCGGGAATGCTCTCAGATATTCTGCACGGAGCTATTATAAGCGCGCAATCCGAAAGATTATCGCGTTTTCCCGAGATAAATACCGACGCTCCGCTCTCATCCATAAGCTCTTCCGATATACCCTCATACGCCTCAGCGTTATCGGAAACAACATTTATATTCCCGCAGAAATTAACGATACCTTTAAGCGCGTCGGGACACTCGCCCGCGGGGTCATAAAGCGCAGTTTTTATATCGGGAAGCTCTCCCTTCAGCTTAGACAATATATAAATCCCGAGATTACAGGCGAGCCTTCTCTTAAAATCAGTATTCTCAAAACGTTTAAATCCCATATTCTTGGGGAATACAATACTGTCGTCGCAGAGAAGGTGGTTCCGCTGAGCGCCGATTTCGCTATCGAGCGCGTACCAGTTCACCGTACCGTTACGGCAGATATAGGTAATATCCCGCAGCACTACTCCCCTTGCGCTTTTTATTTCCGAATAAAGCGAATTGCCCCGTACATAATTAAAAAGTTTCTTATACCATTTTCGGCTTTCTTCCTTTTTTATAGTTAAAGCAGTAAGCATAATTTCCTCCATATTTGTTTTTTAATAAATATATGCTCCGCTTTTAAAAAATATTTTTACGGAAATTGCATAAAACTATGCAATTTTAGGGAATTTTGTATATATAAGTGTACGGCGCTTTTATTAAAGTAAAAAGGAGAAAATATGATAAACCTGAAAGATTACATCTGTACCTTGTTCGGAGCGTTAGGCGGATTCATCACGTCGCTTTTCGGGGGCTGGACCAACGGTATAATTACGCTGCTTCTGTTTATGTGTATCGATTACATTAGCGGGATTATGCTGGCGGGAGTATTCAAAAAATCCCGCAAAACCGAAACTGGCGCGCTAGAAAGCCGAACAGGCTGGAAAGGCTTATGCCGTAAAGGGATGACGTTAATTATCGTTCTTATCGCTTACAGGCTTGACGTTCAAATCGGAACCGACTATATCCGCGACGCGGTAATAATCGCGTTCTGCGTTAACGAAGCGATTTCGATTATCGAAAACGCGGGGCTTATGGGAATTCCTCTGCCCGACGTTCTGACTAAGGCTATTGATGTTCTGAACAAAAAAATGAAATAAGGGAGTGATTTTATTACCGCTTTAGAAATCATTAAAAAAGCTCAGTCGTATATCGGTACAAGGGATAACGGAAATAACAACGTAAAATTCAACACGGAATTCTACGGTCACGAGGTAAACGGAGACGCGTATCCGTGGTGCGTAGTATTTATCTGGTATCTTTTCAGAAAACTGAGAGCTTCCGACCTTTTCTGCTCGGGAAAAAGAATCGCGAGCTGCGGCTCGGTTATGAGCGAAATGTCCACTCAAAAGCTCAGCTATAATAAAACTCCGAAAAAGGGCGACCTTGTAATATTCGATTT
>CAJOHT010000126.1 GCA_905234305.1 uncultured Ruminococcus sp.
GTGGAGCATACGGTGGTTTTCGTCCGCGAGAATTGCCCAGTCAAGCTCGGAGTTAGAGTCCCATTCCTTTTCCTGACCGATATCGCTGCCCATAAATATGAGCTTTTTACCGGGGTGAGCCATCATATAAGCGATGAATACCCTTACCGACGCGAACTTCTGAGGGGGATCGCCGGGCATTTTATCTATAAGCGAGTGCTTTCCGTATACAACCTCGTCGTGGGAAACGGGTAAAATAAAGTTTTCGGAGAAAGCGTAGAAAAAGCTGAACGTAAGGCTGTCGTGATTAAACGGTCTCCATAACGGGTCGAGCGACATATAATGGAGCATATCGTTCATCCAGCCCATATTCCATTTATAGTCGAAGCCTAAGCCTTCTTTTTCGACAGGCTTTGAAACATTAGGCCACGAGGTACTTTCCTCGGCAATCATCATAGCCTCGGGATGGTACATATGAACCGCGGTATTCATTCTTCTTATAAACTCGACGGCTTCGATGTTTTCCTTCCCGCCGAATTCGTTAGGATCCCATTCGCCTTTATTTCTGTTATAGTCGAGATAAAGCATTGAGGCTACCGCGTCAACTCTTATTCCGTCAAAGTGGTACTGCTCAACCCAGAACAGCGCGCTTGAAACAAGGAAGCTGATAACTTCATACCTAGCGTAGTTGAATACGTAGGTGCCCCATTCCTTATGCTCGCCGCGTCTTTCGCCCTCGTATTCATAACAGCAGGTGCCGTCGAAACGGGCTAAGCCGTGGTCGTCCTTCGGGAAATGGGCGGGAACCCAGTCCAGGATAACGCCGATGTTGTTTTGGTGGCATTTATCAATAAAATATTTTAAGTCGTCGGGCTGACCGTAACGCGAGGTCGGAGCGAAATAGCCCGTTACCTGATATCCCCAGCTGTCGTCAAAGGGATACTCGGTAATCGGCATAAACTCGATGTAGTTATAGCCCATATCGAGAACGTAGGGTATAAGCTCGTCGGCGAGCTTTCGGTAGTTGAAGAAGTTGCCGTCGGCGAATTTCCTCCACGAGCCCGCGTGGATTTCGTAAATATTTACGGGACGTTCTTTATGGGAATGAGTTCTGTTGAACTCCATCCACTGACCGTCGTTCCATTCGTATCTGTCGAGATTATAGACGATAGAGGTGTTGTCGGGACGTGTTTCGGTATGGAAAGCAAAGGGGTCGGATTTTATTACTTTCTCGAACCACGGAGTTTCAATACAGTATTTATAGCGGGTAAACTCGCCCAGTCCCCCGATAAACAATTCCCATACGCCTTTTTCGTTGATTTTGCGCATATAGTTGCTCATATTATCCCAGTCGTTAAAAGGACCGATTACAGACACCGTCAGAGCGTTCGGCGCCCAAACGCGGAAAACTACACCCTCGACGCCGTCACGGCTGGTTAAATGCGCGCCCATAATTTCTTGCGCTCTAACAGCGTCTCCGTCATGATAAAGTTCAAAATCCGTACGACCGTCGTTAAAGTTATAGTTCATATTCCGCCTCCTTTTCTCAGATTTCCAATATTACACATATATACATTATATATAATATCAAATTATTTCAGTGAATTCAAGTAAAAATATAAAATAAACTGCAATTTTTTTGAAATTTTTTATTAATTTTACCTAAAAGGAAGATAATCCTATGCTTTGAAGCTGAAAAACAGCTTATCTTGAAATATTTTTTTAAATATGATACACTGTTTGTATCGAAAAAATAAGGGTGAGGGTATGGCTAATTTTACCGAAAAAGCAATTAAACAAGAGTTTATGAAGCTGCTAAACGAAAAGAGCCTGAGTAAAATAACCGTAAAGGATATTTCCGAAAAATGCGGGATTAACCGCAATACATTTTACTATCATTTCAGCGATATTCCCGATTTGCTTGAGGTAATTTTTACCGAGGAGTCCGAGAAAATAGCGAGTGCCGATGAAAACGCCTCGCTTTACGAGCTGCTTATGTATGCCGTGGATTTCGCTATCGAAAACAAGGTGGCGGTGTTCCATATTTTTAAGTCCGCTAAACGAGAGATGTTCGAGACCTACCTCGAGAGGATTTCTGAAAAAGCGGTTTCCGATTTGATTGAACGCAAGGCGGGAGAGTATAATACCGACGAGCGGAATAAGCGCGCGATAATCCATTACTATAAATGTCTTTTAATAGGTATAGTGATAGACTGGCTTTCGAGCGAAATGCAGTACGAGCTTCAGGAGGAGCTGCGCAGGATTTGCGACTTGTTCGACGGCGCTATGGAGAGAG
This sequence comes from uncultured Ruminococcus sp., assembly GCA_905234305.1. GTDB lineage: Bacteria > Bacillota > Clostridia > Oscillospirales > Acutalibacteraceae > Ruminococcoides. The sequence goes on from CAJOHT010000126.1 coordinate 2,276, forward strand.
CGCTGGAGAGAGGGTAGTTTTAGTTCGCAGTAGGCAGTAGTCAGTAGTCAGTAGACAGTAGGCAGACAGTTGATAGTGTTACTGACTACAAATTACTGATTACTAATTACTGAATACTGAATACTGATTACTGATTACTTATATCTTATTAGTTTTTTAGGCAAATCTTTTGATTTGCTTATTTTTTAGGCACGAAAAATTCCTTGACTATTCAAAATTCCTTTAAAGATTTATATAATTAATTTGTTAAATCTAACTGTTATATTAACGGGAGGGAAGCGATTATGAAATTCGGCAAGGCTGTCGTAAAAAGCCGCGTTGTTATTCTGATTGTAGCGCTGGCGCTTATGATACCGTCGGTACTGGGAATGATATTTACGCGCGTTAATTATGATATGCTTAATTATCTTCCCGATACTCTCGACACTATAAAGGGTCAGAAATACCTTATGGATGATTTCGGTAAGGGCGCTTTTTCCTTTATTATAGTTGAGGATATGGAGGAAAAGGATGTTGTCAAGCTCGAGAATAAAATCAAGAAGATTGACCACGTCGATACCGTATTATGGTATGCCGATATCGCCGATTTATCAGTTCCGATAGATATTCTGCCCTCGCAGATAAAGGACGCGTTTAATTCGGGGAACTCAACAATGATAGCGGTATTCTTCGATACCTCGACCTCCTCCGATGAAACTATGGACGCTATCGAGGAGATACGCGCCGTAACGGGCAAGCAATGCTTTGTTTCGGGATTATCCGCAATGATAGCGGATATGAGGGAGCTTGCCGAGAAAGAGGAAGTTATTTATGTAGCAATCGCCGTAGTGCTTTCTGTAGCGGTTATGATGCTGTTTTTGGACAGCTTCCTTATACCCTTTATTTTCCTGTTAAGTATCGGAATGTCGATACTCCTTAATATGGGTACAAACTACTTCTTCGGCGAAATCTCCTACATAACAAAGGCACTCGCCGCGGTACTTCAGCTCGCCGTTACGATGGACTACTCGATTTTCCTGTGGCATAGCTATCAGGAGCAGAAAAAGTTCTACTCCGACCGCAAGGAGGCTATGGCTAAGGCTATTAACGAAACGGTGCTTTCGGTATTTGGAAGCTCGATTACAACCGTAGCGGGATTTGTAGCGCTCTGTTTTATGAGCTTTTCGCTCGGCAAAGACCTCGGTATAGTAATGGCTAAGGGTGTAGCGCTGGGAGTAATCGGATGCGTTACCACCTTACCCTCATTAATATTGATACTCGATAAACCGCTTGAGATTCCCGATACAAGAAAACTCGCGGGCGGGATCGTAAAAATCTTCCCTGTGTTTCTGATAATCTTCCTGGTTGTTCTTGCTCCCGCTATTTACGGTTATCAACAGACCAATAACGAAGTTTATTACGATATTTCAAGAAGCCTGCCTGATGATATGGCTAACGTAATCGCCAACACGAAGCTCGAGGATGATTTCGGCATAGGAACTACCCATATGGTACTCAGCGACTCGAAGCTCGACAGCAAAAAGGGCTATAAAATGGTCGACGAGCTAAAAAAGGTAAAGGGTGTTAAGTATGTCCTCGGTTTAAAGAGCCTTATAGGAACCCAAATCCCCGAGGAGATGATACCTTCCTCGATAACGGATGTGCTGAAAAGCGATAAATGGGAGCTTATGCTTATCAACTCGGAGTATAAGCCCGCTACGGATGAGGTAGCTTCCCAGATAAAGAACCTTAACAGTATAATTAAAAAGTACGATAAAAAGGGAATGCTGATAGGCGAAGCGTCCTGTACCAACGATTTGATTGATGTTACAAATGTAGATTTCAGGGTAGTAAACATCATCTCGATTATCGCGATATTTTTGATTATCCTTTTCGTCGAGAAGAGTATATCCTTACCGTTTATACTCGTGGCGGTTATTGAAACGGCGATTTTTATAAATCTTGGAGTTGCGCATTATTTAGGCGACATCCTTCCGTTTATCGCCCCGATCTGTATAAGTACGATCCAACTCGGCGCGACTGTCGACTACGCGATTCTTATGACGACGCGGTATAAAAAGGAGCGTTCTCAGGGTAACGATAAACGCGAGTCGATAATTACGGCGCTTTCTACCTCGATACCGTCGATTATAGTCAGCGCGCTCGGACTTTTCGCCGCGACCTTCGGCGTAGCGGTTTACTCTGACGTAGATATGATAGGTTCGCTGTGCGCGCTTATGGCGAGAGGCGCTATCATAAGTATGTTCTGCGTTATACTTATTCTTCCCGCGATGTTTATGCTTTTCGATAAAGTAATAGCGAAAACGACAATCGGATTTTTGCCTAAAGGAGGAAAATCGAAATGAGTAAAGTTAAAAGATTGATGCCTAAGGTTCTAAGCCTCTGTTTATCTTTTATTATAATATGCTCGCTTATCGGGATAAACGCGTATTCCGCGGGAGCCGAAAGCGCGGGCGGCAGTTCAACGTCCGCTTCCGATAATAAAAAGGTGAGCAAAGAAGAAACCGTTTACGTTATTGCCGACGCCGAGGGAAATCCCTCTAAGGTAATAGTAAGCGACTGGGTCAAAAACCCCGCTAAGCTCGATACAATAAACGATAAAACCGATTTAGAGGACATAAAAAACCTTAAGGGCGATGAGAAATACACGCTCAACGGCGATAACCTCTGTATCTGGGACGCCGACGGCAACGATATTTATTATCAGGGAACTTCTAAAAAGGATATCCCCGTTGATATGAGCGTTAGCTATCTGCTTGACGGAAAATCCGTAAGTCCCGAGGAGCTTGCGGGTAAGAGCGGACGCGTGACAATGCGCTTCGATTATAATAACAAGCAGTATGAAACCGTTACGGTCAACGGAAAGAAAACTAAAATCTACGTACCGTTCGTAATGCTTACGGGTATGATACTCGATAACGATAAATTCTCGAACGTTACCGTAAACAACGGTAAAATCATAAACGACGGAAGCCATACTATAGTCGCGGGCTTCGCTACGCCTGGACTCGAGGAGGATTTAGCGCTTGAGTCCGACGATATTGAGTTCCCGAATTATGTTGAGATCAAAGCCGACGTAAAGGATTTTAAGCTCACTACGACTATGACCGTCGCTACAAACGACGTATTCAGCGATATAGATTTTTCTAAGGCTGATACGGAAATCGATAAGCTCGACAAGAAGCTGAAAAAACTCTCCGAAGCTACCGATAAGCTGATTGACGGTTCCTCGAAATTATATAACGGTCTTTCGACCCTGCTCGATAAATCGGGCGATTTGATTTCGGGAGTAAAGAGCCTAGTTAACGGAGCTAAAAAGTTGTCGAGCGGAGCTACGAAGCTCGATAAGGGCGCGGGCACGCTCAATAAAGGCGTAAAAAAACTCGATAAGGGCGCTGGCAGCTTGAAAATGGGCGTTAATTCTCTTAAAACGGGAGTTGCTAAGCTCGCTTCCGGACTCGGACAATTGTCCTCGAACAGCTATACGCTTAATTCAGGCGCAAAGCAGGTATTCGAGAGCCTGCTCTCGACTGCCGATACTCAGATTGCCGCCGCGGGCATAAAAGCCGATAAGTTGACTATCGATAATTACGCTAAGGTGCTTTCGGGTATTACCGACTCGCTTTCAAAGGATGAAGTATATAAGCTCGCCTATAATACAGCGCTCCAGACCGTTACTTCTACCGTAAAGGCTCAGGAGAGTATCATAAAAACTCAGGTTGAGGCGGCTGTTAAGGAAAGTGTTATTGCTGGCGTACTTAAACAGGCGGGACTCGATATGACCGTTGAGCAGTATAACGGAGCGGTTGCCGCGGGTAAAATCGACGAAACGGTTAAAGCTCAGATCGACGGAGTTGTAGCCCAGCAGATGAGCAGCGACGCGATCAAGACGACGATTAAAGCTAAAACCGACGAGAAGATTCAGGAATTGATCGACGAGAATATGAAGAGCGACGCCGTTAAAGCTCAGATAGAAGAAGCGGTTAAGAAAGCCGAGTCGGGAGCGGGCGCGATTTCGCAGTTAAAGGAGCAGCTCGACTCGTATAATAAATTCTACCGCGGAGTGCTTTCCTATACTTACGGAGTTGACAGCGCTAAATCGGGAGTTGACCAGCTTAACACGGGTTCCCAGCAGCTTTCAAAAGGCGCGGGCGACCTTAAAACAGGTACAAAAACCTTAAAGAAGGGTACTAATGATTTAAAGAAGGGTACAAGCAAACTCGCTAAGGGTACAATAACTTTAGCCGACGGAGTTAAAAAGCTCGCGAACGGTTCCGACGCGTTAGTCGGCGGAGTGAAACAGCTTAAGGACGGCTCGTTAACTCTTACTACAGGACTTAAGACCTATAAAAAGCAGGGTGTTGATGTGCTTGTTAAGGCTGTAAACGGCGACGTTAAAGGACTTGTATGCCGTCTTAAGGCTATCTCAAAGGTAAGCTCGAACTATAAATCCTTCAGCGGAATCGGTTCGGGTATGGACGGTAAGGTAGACTTTATCTATAAGACCGATTCAATCGAAAAGAAATAATACTATAATCAGTTTTTATAAATTTCCTTCCTTTTTAAGCGGAGCGGGCTCAAGCAGAGCCTGCTCCGTTTTTTTAATGTCTTTAGACGGTGCCGCTCGCTAGAGCGGCACAATAAACCACCCGCTATGCGGGTGCGCGTCGAAAGAAGTGCAAAAAATTCCCCGGTCTGGT
>CAJOHT010000127.1:0-3366 GCA_905234305.1 uncultured Ruminococcus sp.
GGTAAATTTCGCCGTACCCTGAATATCAAGGTAAATAGTGGTTCCTCTGTCTGTAACGGGAAGATAGTAATAATAGTCGTAATTATAGTTTTCAATGTATTCGGTAATATCGTCGGCGTCAAGCGTTTCAAACGAGAAAAGGCCCAAACCCCTTGAATAAAGCCTTATGAATTTACCGTAGTCGAACAATTCGTCAATATTGTAAGGCTCTTCGCCGAAATAGTCTGAAAGAGTATCGTCGGCTGTTTCTATAATACTTTCTTCATCGGCTTTAAGGTCGCAGATTACTTCTTCATCACCCGAAACCGAGTTAGCCGCAAAGCAGGTTACGGCAAAACAGTTAAATACGATAATCAATGATAAAAGGACAGCAAGTATTTTTTTCATAAAACCTCCTTTTAATAAATGACATGGTTGGGTTTATTAATTATATCAAAAATTTTTAGCATTTTGTCAGTGTTTTAAGAATATTATTTTAAATTTGTAAAAATGCACAAAACGCGTATCGTTTTTTTTCGCCTTACATTATATGTGTAAATTAAGGATTTAAACAAACGCCGTTTGAATCGAATTTATAGGTTTTATTTCCTATCTTCTGTGTACCCGTAACCATAGCTCCGCTTGAAGCGAGATAATACCATTTGCCGTTATCCTTTACCCAACCTGTTTTCATAGCTCCGCTTGAAGCGAGGTAATACCATTTGCCGTTATCCTTTATCCAGCCTGTTTTCATAGCTCCGCTTGAAGCGAGAAAATACCATTTGCCGTTATCCTTTACCCAGCCTGTTTTCATGACGCCATCATTTTCATTACCAAGATAGTACCATTTGTTATTGATCTTTTGCCACCCAAACTGCATAACACCGTTATCGGTGAAGTAATACCACTTTTTGCGGATTCTCTGCCATTCTGTTTTTAGTGCTCCATCATTAACTCCGCCAAGATAAAACCAATGATTATACAGTTTTTGCCAACCTGTTTGTAACCAACCTTCATCATCAAAGAGATACCACTTATTGTTGATTATTTCCCATCCATCTTTTGAGTAGAAATCTCCGGGATGTCTGTACTGCCATTTTGAACCTGTTTTAATCCATTTCCCGTTTTGCGAGGTGCTTTCGATTCCTGCAATATTATTGCCGATTGGAAAAGGATAATCGAATATACAGGATTCTGCATTTATTCTCTGTATATCGCTTAATGTGAAAATATCCTTTTCGTCTATCCAATCGCCATCAAAGCCAATTGACTCCGTAGGTACTTTTCCGTAGTCATAAAAGCTAAAGAAGTTTATTTCTCCTTGCTCGTTTTCATAAGCAAGTGTCAAACTCAAACCGTTGCAAACGCTTCCCAGAACAAAACATCTGTCAATATTCAAATCTTTCTTTTCAATAAATTCGGTGATTATCTTACTGAAATCAAGTATAAAACTGGATTTTTCGGACAAAACAACATGCCACCTGCCCATAACACGTTCAAGGTAATCCAACGTTTCCTGATCAAGAAAATCGTACGCATCCTCTCCTATCTCTTTACCGAGATTAAGGGACATATTATAGGTTTCCCCGTCGTGATACACGGGTAGGTAGTAAACATGTTCGTCAAGTAAAGCATTTAAGTTGTCATAATCAAGCGTTTCCTGAATAGCAATTTTTGTGTTTATATACACCTTAAATGCCCTATTATAATCCAACTCCTCAACTGTAAATTTATTATTACCAAAGCCGGTTTGATTACTTGCTGTTTCCAAAATCAAATCCTCGTCGGCAGTTAATTCCGTTTCGCCGCTGAAAATGGAGCTGTTGCTATATGCATTACTTAAAAACAAAGGATTAAAAACCGAAAAAACAATAGCAGCAAAAAGAATTAAACATATTGTTATTTTTTTCATATTATGATACCTCCAAATAAGTTATTGTTTCATCCCATTTATAACCTGTACCATTAAAGCTATAACTTCCTATGTATAGGTCGCCATAATGTGGATATAGAGTATGGTCATCCGATTCTAAATATTTAGGCTCAAGACAACACAGTTGACTTGTTGTTCCATCATACCCCTGACATACTATTACGTGCCTTGTTAGACCGCCTGTAGTGACAATAATAGCAAAAGGTCTGTTATTATAGATTTCTGCTTTTATTTCGTCAATCGAAAGAATACCTCCATATATTATTAACGAAAAAACAGTTGCCTTCGTCACATCCTTTATTTTTTTGTCGGAATAAGGGGTGAGGATTCCGACTTTAAAGTTAATCAATAATAAGCATAAGTAGTATAGGTCTCGCTGTCCGCCTTAAAGGTTACCTTTAAACGGTAGGTGTAAAGAATGTTGATAACCCTTGACTCCTCTGCGCTTAAGGACGTGCCCGAGCCGGTTTTGGTCCACGTTTTGACGTCGGACCAACTGCCTGAGGAGTTTTTCTGAAGCACCATTGTGATTTTAAGGCTTGTAGAATATTTCGCTTTCAATGTAGCATTACATGTAACAGTCAGTCCGCTTTTTGAGATTTGAGCGTTTGCGCTTGATATTGTGGTAAATCTGCTTCCGCCTGATTCATTTTCAGCTTCTTCAGGCTCCGATGCAAAGCATAAAGCTCCAAATGATAATAAAAAAGTAACTATCAGTAAAACCGAAATAGCTTTCTTAGCGTTTTTTGACATCGTTGTTTTCTCCTTTTTATCTGTTTACCCCTCACTAATATAATCAATAAAATGTCAGGTTCTGACAGTGTATTTTTTAACTTTGTTAATAATGCATAAAAAAAGAGAGCCGTTTTTGGCTCTCTTGACATATATCATTTATTATTATTCTATGCTTTCGGCTATCTTCAGTATTTCTTCTTTGGATAAATTACCTTCTATTTCGAAAACATATTCTCCGTTATTCCATATATAACCTAGTATTCCGTATTCTTCATCATTTCTGAACACATACTCCGTGCCGTTCACTTCAACGGTTTCGCCGTTTGTGTCTGTATGATATGAATATGTACCTGTTAAAATACCTTTTTCAATGTATATATAATAGGAATCTTTTTCATATTGTTTTACTTTGCCTATTTTTCCGTCATCTTCTTTTGTCAAAGAAAATCCTTCGGGAATATATCCTACAATAAGTTCGGAGGCTCTTGTTTTTGAACCCTTTTTATCGGTTACCGAATAAACCGAATGGTCTCTGAAGACGTTTACAATAAACTCCCTGCCGAAAGACGCGGCAAAGCCCGTTATAATAAGCGCAAGTATTACTGCGGCAACAAGTATGATTACAGTTGCCTTTTTAGTGTATTTATGAAGTCGGTCGCCGCGCATTTTATCAAACAGAACGGCTATCTTCTTCGTATATTCTTCGCTGTATTCAAAGC
>CAJOHT010000127.1:3390-6933 GCA_905234305.1 uncultured Ruminococcus sp.
TTGCCCAAGTGCATTTTCAAAACTACTCATTTTCTTCACCCAGACTTTCTTTTAGCTTTAACAGGATTATACTTATTTTTCTTCTGACATTAGACGGCGACTCGTTAAACATTCCGGCAATTTCCCTGCTTGTATATCCGTAAAGATACTTAAGGCGTAAATACGCCTTTTCTTCATCGGTAAGAACTTCGAGTACCGATTTAAGCTCCGTCTCACTGTATATATCAAAAGTTTTGTCCGAAATGTCAGTATATTTTTCAATTTCGGTTATTTTTAACTGTTCCTTTTTCTCTTTTTTGTATTTGTTTATTGCAAGACTCGTCGTTATGGTGTATATGTACGACTTGGTCGCCTTCGAATTTATTTCGCCGATTTTATCAAAATTTCGGGCAACAGCATAAAAAACCTCCTGCGCGTTATCTTCCGCAAGAAGCCTGTCGCCCAGACGGCTATAGCTTATACCCATGACAAAATCGACGTAGGTGTAGTAAAGCTTTTCAAATTTTAGTTTTTCTTCCTCGCCGTCAACCATGGCGAGAAGGGGAGCTAAAAGCAAAGCGCTCACCTCGGATTCGTTTTTATTTTTACTCCGAAAACGGAGTTGAAACCCTTGTCAGAGTAAAGTTATACGCGTCTCTTGTCTGGTTGTATCTGTAAATACTTAAAACAAGCCCGATACCTATATAAATACAGAGGTTCGACGAACCGCCCGCGCTGAAAAACGGGAGCGTAATGCCTATAACGGGTAAGAGCTTGAGCACCATTCCGATATTGATTACCACCTGACCGATTATTACCGAAGCCATGCCCGCGCACATATATCTCGTCGCGTCGTCCCTCGATTTTCTGCCGATACGAAGTATTTCTATCGAAATGAATACAAGAAGAACAAGAGCCGCGACGCAGCCCGCGAAGCCGAGCTCCTCGCCTATAACCGAAAAAATCATATCGTTCTCGCGTTCGGGAACAAGTCCGCCCTGCGTATAAACGCCCTTGAAAAGTCCCTGACCTATAAGTCCGCCTGAGCCCAGCGCATTAAGTCCGCGTTCCTGCTGATAAATTATATCGGGATAAAGGTCGGGATAAATGAGCGCCAAAAATCTTTCGCGCTGAATCGTCGAAAAGCCGTACAGCCATACAAGGGGAGATACCGCCGCAATAAGCACCGCTCCGCCGACGAAATATCCCCAGTGAAGCCCCGCGAAGAAGAGCATTACCGCCGTGATTATAACGAATACGACGGCAGAGCCCATATCGCCGGAAACCGCGACAAGACCGACGGGAATAGCCGCATGAACCGCAAGAAGCGCAAGGCTTTTTATTTTATTGAGCCTGTCCTTCAGAATATCAATGTGAATCGAAAACGTAATTATAAACGCGATTTTAAGTAATTCCGACGGCTGAAAGTATATGGGGCCGAGCGGAATCCACGTTTTCGCGTCGCTTCGTTCATTAGGACCGACGCCGATGAAGAATAAAAGAAGCATCAGAAGAACCGAAACTCCCGCGACAATCGGCCATAGCTTGACTATAACCTCATAGTCAATGGCGGAAATAACAAGCGCGATAATAATGCCCAGGCCAACCGCGGCGGCCATTACCCATGCGTCACGGGCAATCCACTGACCTTCCACGAGCTTGAACCTCGTTGCGCTGTAAACCATCAGCACACCGTAAAAGGACGCGCACGTACAAAGCCCCAGAAGGAGCTTGTTCGTCTCTTTTATGAAGTTTCTTATTATCGGAAAAATCTTTTTCATACTCTTAATTATATATATTTTGAAAATTTATTCAAGAGTTACTTTAACTTATCGTTTTTTTATGATATAATCAAAATAAATTGACAGAAAGGCTTTTTGTTTAAAAATGTCGGAGCATATCACTCATTCAAGAGAAGAGACAGTGTCTCTCGCCGAAAAGTTTTCAAAAACGCTGAAAAAAGGCGACGTTATCGCATTTTTCGGTGATCTCGGCGCGGGTAAAACCGCATTCGTCAGCGGCATTTCAAAAGGACTCGGTTGCCGTGACGCTTACAGCCCGACCTTCGCTATAGTCAACGACTACGGCGGCGAAATACCGCTTATTCATTTCGATATGTACCGTATTTCGACTTGGGCTGACCTTGAATCAACGGGCTACTTCGATTATCTTGAAAGCGGTTCTATTATCTGTATCGAGTGGAGCGAAAATATTCTCAACGCTCTGCCCGACGACTGCATTAAAATCGACGTCAAAAAGCTTGAAAACGAAAACGACAGAAAAATTGTTATTACGGGGGCGCGGGATGAAAATTTTAGCCATTGACAGCAGCGCAAAATCCGCATCCGCCGCGGTTGTTGAGGACGGAAAGGTAATCTGCGAGGCATTTGCGAACGTGGGACTTACTCACAGTGAAACGCTTGTGCCCATGATTTCCTTCGCGCTTGAAAATGCAAAGGTGAACATCAGCGAGATAGACCTCTATTCTCTTACAATTGGCCCCGGCTCGTTTACGGGTATACGTATCGGCGCGGCGGCAATAAAGGGTATGGCTCAGGCGGGGAATAAAAAATGCGTTCCCGTATCAAGCCTTGAAGCTATCGCTTTCCCTTACAGAGACAGTGAAAATATTGTCTGCGCGGTTATGGACGCAAGATGCTCGCAGGTCTACTGCGCCGCATTCAGAAAAGGCGAAAGAATGTTTGAAGATAAGGCAATTCTTATCGAAGATTTATATTCAATTCTCAAAGAGTATAACGAAAAAACCGTATTTGTCGGCGACGGCGCAGAGCTCGTTTTTGATACGTTAAAGGACAGGCTCAAATGTGAAAGAGCCAAGAGTGAAAGCGAGTTCCCGCACGCTTCGTCAGTCGCTCTTATAGCGGCCGAACGAACCGCCACGGCGGTTGATTATATGCAGATTATTCCCGTGTACCTGAGGCTTCCTCAGGCCGAAAGGGAGTTAAATAATAAAAAAGCAAAGGAAGATGAAAAATGATTGCATTGGGCGCAGATCACGGCGGATTTGAATTAAAGGAAGCCATCAAAAAGCACTTGGAGGACAGGGGAATCGGGTATATCGACTGCGGTACGTATTCACCCGAATCGGTTGACTACGCGCCGATAGCAAAGGCAACCTGCGACAGAGTTGTTTCGGGCGAGTGCGAAAAGGCGATACTCTGCTGCGGAACGGGCATAGGTATATCTATTGCCGCAAATAAGGTCAAGGGTATTCGCGCCGCCTGCTGTTCGGATTATTTTTCGGCTAAATATACACGTCTTCACAATGACGCTAACGCTCTTTGTATGGGCGGCAGAGTTGTCGGCACAGGTCTTGCGATTGAGCTTGTCGACGTTTTCCTCGACACCGAATTCGAGGGTGGCAGACATCAGCGCAGGGTTGACCAGATTACTGCGATAGAAAATTCAAAATGACCTTGAAAACGGTCGAATAAAGTCGTATAATATTTTTGAATTCAAATAAAGAGGAGAATAAACCATGGCAAAAGTATTTATTGCGGACCATCCGCTTATTCAGCACAAACTTTCAATTTTAAGGGATGA
>CAJOHT010000128.1 GCA_905234305.1 uncultured Ruminococcus sp.
TCACAGCAGGATATTACGGATAATTTTTTCAGAGAGTTTTTGGATGATCCCTTGTTTATTTGCAGGGCTACGGAAAAATACTGGCAGCTAAGACCTTTCCTAAAAAAACTTGTTGATGGGAACGGAATCATCGAGAATGAAATAGCTTATTTAAAGGAATCGGGTATAGTTGATCATAAAATATGGAGCAGGGATAAGGTTGCGGGCAGCAAGGGTCAGCCGAGAGGATATGCTAATGACGCTTCGACCTTTAAAACATATATGAGAAACAGAATCAGGTGGCTCGATAAACAGTTTGAAAAGGATACGACATTACTTTCAAGTACAAAAACAGATACCAGCGCTTTTCCGTATACAAAATCCGACGATAAACTTCAGATAAATCTTATAAACTGCGGCAAGGATTTAGTGAGCGGATACGCGCCCGCAGACGGTGTTATTGATATTAACTCCAATCTTGAATTGAATGTAAAAACTGATGACGAAGATACAAAATCCTTCGGTTTATATGTAAACGGGATTTATAGTTCCGATGTTCAATTTGAAAACGGCGAGGCTGATTTTACTATAAATAAAAAACAGCTGACTGAAGAAGTTAATCAAAAGAATGTTATTTCAATAATCGGAAAAAATTCAAACGGAGAAACTACTTATAAGAACTTTGCGACCGTAATCAAGATTGAAAACAATATATATACTACAAACGGCGGTACTGAAATCAACCTCAACGAAACTTTCCTGCGCGACGAAAATGATACGACTGATTTCGGTATTGAAAACGAGTTTAAAAACTTGCAGATTTTAGGTGTGCAGAAAAAGGAATCCGATGACGGAAACAGCATCAGGTTTGTTGTTGTAGTTAAGGACGAAGTGCTTCAAGACGCTGACGATTACGGCTTTATCGCGATAGGCAATAACTCGCTCGATAAAGTCAAAACTGCGGCTCAGGATTTAACGATAGAGAGCGCTGCGAATATTTTTTCATGCAAGGGTACGAGCAACTATATAAACGGCGAGTACGGTAAGTACGATAGTGATAAAGGCTATAAATATGTTACCTATGCTGTTAATAATATCGGCGATAATGCTGTAGGAGCAAGGTTCTATATCCAAAAAGGCAGTAATGTTTATTATGCTGATTATGATAAGGATAACAAAACGTTTAACTATTGTGCCGCTAACTGGGCAGTGTTGAATTAAAGGTAATAGGTAATAAGTGATTCGCCTTCTCTTAATTGAGAAGGCGAAGTTTTATCCTCTTGAAGGCGGGATTTCCTCCTCGTCGGGTAGGTAAGGATATACGTCCCCGTAAGCATCCAGCTCATCCTCGGTTATCGGCTCCCGAGGGATAAGCCCTGTCATATCATAAGCCGAGGCGGGATATCCGTAATCATCCTCGGGTTCGATTGGAAAATTTCGGTATAAATTCTTATCCATAGTTTCACCTCGGGGTTATTATATGAAATATCCCGGATTTTTTAAGCGGAAAATAATGTAAAAATTGATTTTTTGTGGTATTATAAATACATAATACTTTTGAGGTACGGATTATGAAAAAGTTTTATAAAAAAATCGTATTAGTTATAGCGGCGGCAGTAATGTTTTCCTGTTTGAGTATTACCGCGGTATCAGCAAAAGGCAAGCTCAGCTACGAGTTCAAAGGCGACGAAAAGAATAAGGCGGGATATGCCGAAGGAAAATTAACCCTAAGCGGGGTACCCGACGGTAAATATAAGCTCTATTGGGCTGACGAAAAAACCGCGCTCAAAGGCTTTTACGAAATTGCCGAGGTAAAATCGGGCGGGAGCTTTTCATTCGGCGACCACAGCGCTATTCCTGCCGACGCCGAGAAAGTAATAGCTGTAACAGGCAGCGACTTATCGGTAAAAAATGCCGCGGCAGTGTATGATATCCCCGATAATAAAAGGTTAAAATACAAAAGCTCGGACGCGAATTACACCTTTATGAATTATTCCGATATTCATATCGATCAGGCGGACAATCAGTATTACGATTATTCGGAGCTTCATTTCAAAAAAGCTCTCGAAACCGCTGAAAGACGTAAGGCTGAGTTTATTGTTACCGCGGGAGATAATATAACTAACGCCGAGGGTCCTGGAAAGGAATTCAATAAGTATCAGGAAATCTTAGCGGATTCGCCGTATAAGGGGTATGTTTACGAGGGAAGCGGAAATCACGAACTTAGGACAGGTGAGAAGAAAAGCCTTTTAGATACATTTATTACGGCAACGGGATTGGACGGTAACGATAAAACTATCACCGAGAAAAAACCGTATTATACTGTGTCAGAGCCGAAAACAGGAGATTTATTTATCTTTATGGCGCTCCAGTTCCAATACAACCCGAGCAAGGGCGAGGAGTTCTCGAAAGAGCAGCTTGATTGGTTTGAAAAAACGCTAAAGGATAATTACGGTAAAAATAAAAATATTTATCTTATCCAGCACGCTTTGATTGAAGGATACGGAGCGGGCGATGACGAGGATAATTATTATACCGTACCGCTTAATACACGGTATAAATCGACCGTCAGGTTCAGAAGTATTATTGAAAAATATCCTGAGCTTATATGGATATCGGGGCATACTCATATCGCGCTGAAATACGGATATAACTATTCTAATATGAATGATACCTCGTGCCATATGATTCACGACAGTTCGGTATGCTGTCCGACTCTTCTCAACTACAGCAGCCATAGTTTAAGCTATACCGCCGCGAGCGATGAAGAATATAAGGATTTGACCGAGGGTTATTACGTACAGGTTTTTGATGACGCGACAATATTCTACGGAGAAAATCTTTACCATGATAAAATCTATCCCGACGCGACATATATTGTTGAAAGCTGCCGTAAAAACTATAATAAAAAAACACCGCCTAAAAATATGGACGATGATTATATTTTAGGCTCAAACGCGGATATAGAAAGTTTTTCGGTTCAGGCATTTACTCTTCCGAAGAGCTTGGTTTGCAGGAATATTTCCGACTCCGATATTTCTGAATTGATAGCAAAAAGCAAAAGTCTGCTCAGCGAGATGTTCAGCTTCAGCTCCTATAACGATTATATTGATTTAAAACAGGCGGTTGCAGCTGCGCCGAAAGCTGAGAATAAAGATACGGCGTATAAGGAGCTTTCAAGCGCTTACTTGAAGCTGTTAAAATATACTAATCTCGGTAATATTACCGTATATTTTACAAACACAAACGAGTGGAAAAATGTTTACGCTAAACTTTTCTCCTCAAAGCTCAATAACGGCGATAAAGGGGAGAAAATGACCTACGTTAAGAAGGATATTGACGGATACGGGATTTATAAAATCGACGTAAACTATCATAAATATAATCAGGTTATTTTTACTAACGGAAGCGATAAGGAAATGAGCGAAGCTCAAACCCTCAGCGGAGAGAATAATAAGCTCTTCTACCTTAATAATAACGACCCGTACGCTCCGTATTATGTATATTTAAGAGATTATGAATGAAAAAAGCTGCCGTAGGTTTC
>CAJOHT010000129.1 GCA_905234305.1 uncultured Ruminococcus sp.
ATTATACGTAGCCTGTTTCGTACTCATAGTAAAGTTCGCATTATAGTTATAATTATAACGACTGCTCCTATTTATTAAACTTCCTTTTAGAGTTTCAGGCAAAACGTCGGTATCAGGTAAAATGACATCAAAGTTAGTACCATTACTGTTATTTGTAACAAAGAATGTAAAACTTTGCTCCTTCTGGCTGTAATTGAGGGTAAACTCAAAATTATTCTCTAGATTGATAACGGTATGCCATATGCCTAAAGCAGTCTGGGTTCCGTTAGATTGAGCGTACTGCCTTAGTTTATCTCTGCCGATTTTTCCCGTAGAATCTGTCGGCGCTTCTGTCGGCGCTTCTGTCGGTGCTTCTGTAGCTTCTTCAGTCACTTTTACGGTACAGCTAACCTCGACTCCCGAACCGTCTTCGGCAGACGCTGTAATTACTGCGGTGCCAGCTCCGACCGCTGTTACCTTACCTGAATCATCAACTAAAGCGACCGCTGTGTTTGAACTGCTCCAATTAATTGTTTTTACTTTCGCGTCCTCGGGATAAACCTCGGCGGAGAGTTTGAATTCTTCACCGATTTTCAGCTCTCTGTTCCTGTCGGAGATGTTTATAAACTCGACTGGGATATTTTCTTCAGGCTTATCAGCAGGTTTTTGGGAATTTTTAGCCTTTACCGTTACTTTGCAGGTCGCTTTCTTCTTGCCTGCGTCGGCGGCGGTTGCCGTAATTTTCGCCGTGCCCGCTTTTTTAGCTGTAATCTTACCCGAAGAGCTTACGGTTGCTACGCTTTTATTCGAGGAAGTCCACTTTACCTTTTTGTTCTTAGCGTTTGAGGGCTTGACCTTAGCCTTAAGAGAATATGACTTGCCCTGCACCAAGGTAATCGAGAATTTCGAGAGCTTAATCTTTTTAACAAGGCGCTTTAAAACCTTTACCTTACATCTAAAAGCCGTATTGCCGACTTTAGCGGTAATAACAGTCTTACCCGTTTTTTTAGTTTTAACGTTGCCTTTTTTATCAACCTTAGCAACCTTCTTGTTAGAGGATTTCCATGTTACCTTGCTCTTAGTATTCTCAATTTTCAGCTTGAATTTCTCGCCTTTGGCGAGAGTTACGCTGGTTTTGTTAATATACGCGCCTGTATCAACGGCTCTTACGGAATAGACGACACCTTCTTCATTTCCGCAGTTATATAGCTGGATATAATAATTCCCCGAATAAGCCGCCTTAAAGACACAATGACCGAGATAGTCGGGATGGGATACTTTTTCCAGCTTTTTATTATATACGCCTGCGATGATTGTAGACTTATCGATATAATCGTAGTTGCCGAGAATTACCCTGTAGGTATGTCCCTTCCGAACTTTAAACTTAAAAATATCCTTATTCGCGTTTCTGGTTTTTTCTTCTTCCTAAACAATATTAAATATAACAAGGAGTGACACAGCTTAACTCCGTGCCACTCCCCTGACAAAATATCATATTATTTTGTTCCGAAAATCCTGTCGCCTGCGTCGCCGAGACCAGGGCAGATATAAGCGTTTTCGTTAAGGCAGCGATCCATACATCCGATATAAAGCTCTACGTCGGGATGAACCTTAGTGAAAGCCTCAACTCCTTCGGGAGCCGCGATAATGCACATACATTTAATATCCTTACCGCCCTGCTTTTTAATCTCGCTTACGGCGTCGATAAGCGAACCGCCTGTCGCCAGCATCGGGTCAACTACCACGATAAGTCTTCTGTCGATAATAGGAGGAAGTTTGCAGTAGTAAGAATGAGGCAGGTGAGTTTCCTCGTCGCGGTACATTCCGATATGGCCTACCTTAGCCAGCGGAACAAGCTCGAGCATACCGTTTACCATTCCGAGTCCCGCGCGTAAAATCGGTACAATAGCCAGTTTCTTACCGTCGATAACGGGCTGAACAGTATCCTCTATCGGAGTTTTAATCTCCATATCCGTTGTTTTTAAATCGCTGAGAGCCTCATAGCCCATAAGTATAGTTATTTCCTCAACCAGACTTCTGAAATCATTCGTCACCGTGGTATCCATACGGAGCATTGTGATTTTATGCTTGATAAGCGGGTGAGTCATAATATGTACTTTATTATTCATTTTATACATCCTTTCAATAATATTATAGTTTAATATTACAAAAAAGGATGGTAAAAGTCAACCGACAGACGTTAAAAAAGCCGAAATAAATTGAAAATAAACGAAAAGTGTTGTAATAAGCCTCCTTTTCATATATAATGTCTATTTGGTACGTTTAAAAAGGTTAACTAAGTTAACTTACACAGTTTAAGGAGGAAAAATTATGAAGATGATTTACGGCGTAAAAGATAAGCCGAAATTCGGTTCCCTCATCGTTTTCGCTTTCCAGCAGCTGCTCGCTATTATGGCGGCTACTATCGCGGTACCGATGATTGTCGGAAACGGAATGAGTACCTCTGCCGCTTTATTCGGAGCGGGTATCGGTACACTCGTTTACGTAGCTTTTACAAAAGCTAAAAGCCCCGTATTCTTAGGTTCGTCATTCGCGTTCTTAGGCTCTATGGCAGCGGCATTCGGCGGCGGCGTAGCGGTAGGACTCGGTTATGTCGGTCTTATTTTAGGTGCGGTTTTCGCGGGTCTTGTATACGTAGTTATCGCGATTATCGTTAAGGCTGTAGGCGTAAAATGGATAAGCAAGATTATGCCTGCGGTTGTAATCGGACCTACGGTCGCTATTATCGGACTTTCGCTCGCAGGTAATGCTATCGGCGATTTAGGCGCTAACGCGGCTAAGTTCGAGGCGGCGGCTTCACCCTTTACTCAGTACGCTTGCATTTTATGCGGACTTGTAACCTTAGCGGTGACTATGCTCTGCTCGGTTTACGGTAAGAAGATGGGTAAACTTATCCCCTTTATTATCGGTATCCTCGCGGGCTACGCGACAGCTTCGCTGTTATATATTATCGGCAGCGTTACAGGTCACGACAGCATTAAGGTTATCGACTATTCCGCTCTTACATCTTTATTCGACAAAATCAGCGTTTCGAGCTTTATCGCTGTTCCTGATTTCACATTCTTAAAGGCGTTCGGCTCATTCGGACAGCTTTCTCCCGCTTATATCGGAACGATCGCGGTAGCGTTTATCCCCGTAGCGTTCGTTGTATTCGCGGAGCATATCGCTGACCATAAGAACCTCTCCTCGATTATCGAGCATGACCTTCTTGAGGATCCCGGTCTTTCGAGAACACTCCTCGGCGACGGCGTCGGCTCAATGGTAGGCGCGTTCTTCGGCGGATGTCCCAACACTACATACGGCGAGTCGGTAGGCTGCGTAGCTATTACAAAGAACGCTTCCGTAACTACTATTATCTGCACTGCGATCGAGGCTATGGTAATCTCATTCATCGCTCCTTTCGTAGCGTTCCTTTCAACGATCCCCTCCTGCGTAATGGGCGGCGTATGCGTAGCGCTTTACGGCTTTATCGCGGTATCGGGTCTTAAGATGCTCCAGAATCTTTACCGCTTCGGTAATCCTTATCGCGGGTGTCGGCGGAATGGTGCTTAAGTTCGGCAACGTTACTATCACAGAAGTTGCCTGCGCGCTTATCCTCGGTATCTTAACGAACATTATGCTCGGCAGAAAGAAAAAAGAGGATAAATAATTTTATATCGGTAATAAAAAGCGGCTGCTTCGGCAGTCGTTTTTTTTATTTAGGATGTAGGGTGTAGGCGTTAAGAAAACTACTTTATTTTCATAAGCTCCTCTAAATCGTAGCTCGTTTTTTTCCTTCCCGAAAAATCATTAGAATTTGTTTCTCTATAATTATAACTATTATTTTTATTATTATTATAACTATTATTATATGTAGCAGAATGCGCGAGGGGGTTAGCGGAACTTGCAAGGGGGTTAGCAAGATTTGCCGCCTCCTTAGAAAATTTTGCGTTTGTGATATTGCTTGTACAACAGGAAAATTCCTTTGTGTTTTCCTCAACCAATCTAATAGTTCTTTTATAGTTTTTCTCTGTTTTTGAGATCACAAAGCCCTTATCCTGCAATACTTTTACAGCGGCGCTTACTGTTCTTTCCCCCATCATCAGACGTTTTGAGAAATAGGCGTTAGAAGCGTAACATAACTTACCAGTCTTATTAATGCTGATAATTTCGGCAAGCAGTAATTTTTCGGTGAATTTAAGCGATGGCTCACAAATCAAGGAATACGGTAATGCTAAAAAATTGTTTGCGTTCAAATCAATTCCTCCTTCACCTATATATACAAAAAAGGAGGAAATTGCATAGTTTTATGCAATTTCAAAAAAAGTTTTTTATTTTTATTTCCACTTACCACTTCCCACTTTCCACTTACCACTAAAAAAAGGAGCCTCCGAAGAAGCTCCTTACTTATTACATATTACTTACTGTTTACTACTTCTCTTATAACCTTACCGATACCCGTCTGGGTAAGTCCGAAGATTTCGAGAAGCTCCCATGCGGGTCCGCTGTAGCCGAAGCGATCCTGAACACCGATCCTTGTCACCTTAACGGGACATTCGCTGCTAGTCACCTCGCATACCGCGTCGGCAAGTCCGCCGATTACGTTATGCTCCTCGACGGTAATGATCCTGCCGCATTCCTTAGCGGCTTTTATCACGATTTCGCGGTCGATAGGCTTAATCGTATGGATATTTATAAGACGCGCGTTAATTCCCTCGCTCTCAAGCGCGAGTACCGCTTTCCTTGCCTCGTTTACAGCCTTTGTCTTATGGAGTGAAATATCCTCGTCCCATTCTGTCCACGGCTTTCCGTCATATTTGAACTTCAATGCCATAAATAGGGCATATTCATCAAGCCAGCCCTTGTTATTGTCACAGAATTTCTTGTAATCGGGGAATTTTGACGGCTTGAATCTGGCATGGGCAAGTCTTAAAACATCAAAACAATTATCATAGATTATACTGTAATCAACCTTTTCGGGGTCGCTCCCCCAGTCATAGCTCGCACATTCATGATGTTCAAGCAGACCGTCATTTTCAAGTATATCAAAATCAATGAAATACGGATTTCCTGCATTTACCGAAAATGACTGATAGGGAGAATCTCCGTAGCTTGTAGGGGAAAGCGGCAGTATCTGCCAGCATTTCACCCCTGCACTTTTGAGAAAATCAACAAATTCAAAGGCGTGTTTTCCCATTTTGCCGATTCCGTACTCTGACGGAAGGCTTGAAATATGCATAAT
The DNA here is from genome assembly GCA_905234305.1 of uncultured Ruminococcus sp. Lineage (GTDB taxonomy): Bacteria > Bacillota > Clostridia > Oscillospirales > Acutalibacteraceae > Ruminococcoides. Next base: position 5,222 of record CAJOHT010000129.1, read on the forward strand.
TATACAGCTTTTTCGCATTTTTACACCTCATTGCATAATTTTTTATTTTTTGCTTATAATACCATAAAACAGGAAAAGAGGTAACAAAATGAAATTTTCTCAGAACCTATTTGCCTTTCTTATGGGTTATTTTATTTACAGTTTAATAGAAATACTCTGCCGTGGCTATACTCACTGGACAATGGCACTCACAGGCGGTCTTATACTGAGCATACTCTACGTTCTTAACAGCCGCACTACTATGAACCTTATCAAAAGCTGTTTCATAGGGGCTTTCATAATAACAGGGGTAGAATTTACCGTGGGAATTTTTGACAATATTATTATGCACTGGAATGTATGGGATTATTCCAATGTACCGTTCAATGTTATGGGGCAGATATGCCTGCCTTATTCGTTTGCATGGTTTTTCCTTTGCATACCTGCATATTATGTATGCAAAGGCATAAGACGGCAGTTCAGTCAGTACCCCTGATTTTTAAGATTTTTAACAAGGCTGACATAATATTCCCTTACGTCATACCCCTCGATATTCTCACGGAAAAGGTCTATAACATCACCGTGGCTTATTCCCCTCTTGTATTTGTTGGAAATAAGCTCATTG
>CAJOHT010000130.1 GCA_905234305.1 uncultured Ruminococcus sp.
TACAAGTCCTACATCCGCGAGGAGCTTCAACTCAAGCGTTACTTCCATCTCCTCGCCAGGCAGACCAGGCTTAGCAAATCTCGGAACCTGTCTTACCGCGTTCGCGAAATGTGGATTCCCCCAGCCGCCTTTGCCGCCTTTAGCTACAACAACAGGCTCGTTCGTACTTATATCGGCGATTACGCGTCCGCTTTCGGCGTCCTTTATTAAAGTACCAAGAGGAACCTTTATGACTAAATCCTCGGCATTCTTACCCTTTTGGCGGTTGCCGCGTCCGTTTTCGCCTTTTTTAGCCGCGTATTTTCTTTTATAACGGAAATCGGCGAGCGTAGAGATATTTGTATCAGCCTGAAAAACTATATTGCCGCCTCGACCGCCGTCGCCGCCGTCGGGTCCGCCCGCGGCTACGTATTTTTCGCGGTGAAACGCTACGGCACCGTCGCCGCCGTCACCCGCTTTTATATAAATTTTCGCAACATCTACGAACATCTAACCACCCGCTTTATTATCATACACATAAATCCGCGATTTATTTATTATCAATATCATTCGGGAACATCGAGTCCCAACCTGTCATCTTATAGTCTTTCTTTAAATCCTCTTTAATAGTATCCTTCGGAGCCGCTATAACCGCCGCTATTATAAATATTATCACAGCGGCGAAAGGCACAAACATCGCTAAATACATCGCGAGTCCTTTTACCACAAACACTAAATAAGCGTATATAATAAAATACAATCCAAATACGCTTAAGGATACAACACGCTTAATCATTAATATAGTATCCTTATTCTTTAAGACCGCGCCCAGCAAAACCGACGATACAAACGCGAGCAACAGCGGGTCGCCTATAAGTAAAATTATTTTTAAAAAATTCATCATAATTTTCACCACATTATTTTAAAAAATAAAGGGTGGAATTCATCCACCCTTAGCTTAGCATTATTACTGCTCTACAGGATAAACGCTCGCGCGCTTTCTGTCCTTGCCGACGCGCTCAAAACGAAGAACGCCGTCAATCTTAGCGAAAAGCGTATCATCCTTGCCTATGCCTACATTCTGGCCAGGGTGAATGTGGGTTCCTCTCTGCTTAACGAGAATATTGCCCGCGAGAACCTTCTGTCCGTCAGCGCGCTTTACGCCGAGACGCTTAGACTCGGAATCACGACCGTTCTTAGTAGAACCCATTCCTTTTTTATGAGCGAATAACTGAATGTTTATCTTAAGCATTACCTTACACCTCCGAAATTTTTACATTGATATCTTGATTATACTGCCCTTCTAATCCGAGCATATGCTGATAAAATCCGTCAAGAATACGATGGAGATTATCAGACGGTTCCGCGGTCAGCTTCATATAACCGTCGGATAAAGTAACATCCGCTTTTATCGAGAAAAAGTCAGTAATATTATTAGCCGTAAGGAAAGCCGCAGAGCTTACCGCCGAGCATACAATATCATAACCCTTTTCGGCGTAATCGGAATGTCCCGACATTTTAAAACCGAGAAAATTATTATTTCTCTTATAGAATGTTACCGAAATCACGATTAAGCCTCGATTGACTTAATCTGAACCTTTGTGTAAGGCTGTCTGTTACCGAGAGTTCTCTTTGAGGAGCCCTTCTTCGGCTTATAAGTAGCAACTCTTACCTTCTTGCCTTTACCATTCTTAAGAACTTCAGCTGTTACCTTAGCTCCGTCTACTAAAGGTGTGCCGACTTTAATTCCGTCGTCAGCGCCTAAAGCGACTACGTCAAAAGTTACAGTGTCTTTTTCCTGAGCGTCAAGCTTTTCAATAAAGAGAATCTGATCATTCTCAACCTTGTACTGCTTTCCGCCTGTCTGAATAACTGCGTACATATTAGTACCATCCTTTTTTTAGACTCGCTATTCGTAGGTGTTTTCATAGGAAAATCTTACTACCCACAATATGCGGCTTATATACTATAGCACAAGTAAAATTCCTTGTCAAGAATTTTTTAACTGATACTTACCACTTTCCACTTACCACTTGCCGCTTTCCACTTACCACTCTATATCATTCTGCAGCTTTGCCGCTTTAAGGGTATTCTTCATAAGAGTCGCGATAGTCATAGGACCTACTCCGCCAGGCACGGGAGTTATGTAAGAGCATTTTTCCTTAACGTTCTCGAAATCGACATCACCGCAGAGCTTGCCTTTTTCGTCTCTGTCCATACCTACATCGATTACAACCGCGCCTTCCTTAACCATATCGGCAGTCACAAACTTCGGCTTTCCGATAGCGGCAACAAGAATATCCGCCTCGGATGTAATATCTTTAAGGTTCTTAGTATGGCTGTGGCAAATCGTAACAGTGCCGTTTTCGTGAAGCAAAAGCATAGCCATAGGCTTACCCACTATATTACTTCTTCCGATTACTACGCATTTTTTACCGTCAACGCTGATATCGTACGCGCTAAGCATTTCCATAATTCCAGCGGGAGTGCATGGCAGAAAGTCATAATCGCCTATCATAATTCTTCCGACATTCTGCTTATGGAAAGCATCAACGTCCTTAATAGGGCTTATAGCCTCGATAACGGCGTTATCGTCAAGCCCCTCGGGAAGCGGAAGCTGACAGAGTATACCGTTAATATCCTTACGCTCATTAAGCTCATTTACAAGAGATAAAAGCTCCTCCTGAGTAGTTGAGGCGGGTAAAGCGAACTCCTCGGACTTAAAGCCTACGTACTCGCACGCTTTCTTTTTATTATTAACATAAACTCTCGAAGCGGGATCATCGCCAATCAGTATCACCGCGAGTCCAGGTGTTATACCCTGAGCGATAAGCGCTTCAGTTTCCTTTTTTACCTCATCTTTTACCGAGGCTGAAACTTTTTTTCCGTCTATAATTATCATAAAAACTGTCCTTTCTTTTCCTGTTAACTATCAACAAAACAATTCCGACAATAAATATTACCGCCGATAAAATCTGAGACACTCTTAAATCATAACCGAATAACTTAAACGGCAGATAAAGGCTGTCTGTTCTCAGTCCCTCGACAATCATCCGCTCAAATCCGTACCATACAAGATAAGCGTAAAAAACTTGTCCCGAATAATTTTGGAACTTTTTGCTCAGAAAATGCAGCAGCACAAATCCTAAAAGGCACCACAAACTTTCGTATAAAAAGCAGGGATGCACCGCCTTAAGATCGGTATTCTCGCTAACCATACCCCACGGAAGGTCAGTAACGGTCCCGAATGCCTCCTGATTAAAGAAATTGCCCCAGCGGCCTATTCCCTGTCCTATTAAAAAACCGAGAACAGAAATATCCAGTATCGGCATAATTTTAATCTTTAATATTTTAGCCGTGATACAGCCGCCTAAAAACGCTCCGATTATACCGCCGTAAATCGCAAGTCCGCCGTTACTTATCATTATAATCTCGGACGGATGGGC
>CAJOHT010000131.1 GCA_905234305.1 uncultured Ruminococcus sp.
TCTGAACTATCAGTACGGGACGTACTCCGCCCTGCTCCGAACCTATTACGGGCGATAAATCCGCGTAAAAAATATCTCCGCGTTTAATACTCACGTTTTAACCTCCAAGATTTGTTTGTATCTCGTTAGTATTTTTACCGTTTGGAAATTTTTTATACTTGTACTGATATTTTATTTTTTTACGCGGATATGGTGAGTTATTTTATTTCTTTTAAGTTTTTTAATATTATTTTAAATTTTAATTCTTTTATAGAAACTTCTTTTATTAAGCCTGTACGCATATCGCTTTTCAGCGTATAATCTCCGCTTTCGCACTCACCTTTATATTCTGAAAAAGAATTATAACTCCCTTGCAATACAAGATTATCTTCTTTTTTTATACTGCTTATAATATTATAGATAATTACTGAAAAATCCCGCTTATTAAGGTAGCTTTTACTGCTCTCCAGCTTAAGGTTTTTATAGGTAAGTAAGAGTTTATCATTTTTAAAACTATAGTTATATCCTCTCAAAGATTTCGGCGAGGTTATTTTTAAATTAAGTGAATTATTGGAAATGGAATTAATCTCCGCTTTGATTTTCACTCCGTTATATACGGAACATATTTCTCCCGAAAACTTATCGACGGGCTTAGCGGCAGTTGATCCACAGCCCGCAAACATAAAAAATACGCAAAAAAACAGCAGGGGCAGTTTTTTCATAAAATCACCTCTGCTGAATTATATGAAGTTTTAAAAAGAATTATCAATAGATTTAAACGCTTCGGGAAGGCAATCTATAATATCCGTCGGCAGCATAGAAATCTCGCCGTATTTACTCTTAGCGATATCTCCCGCTAAAGCGTGGATATAAACTCCGCTCGCCGCGGCTTTAAACATATCGAACCCCTGAGCTATAAAGGAAGAAATTATCCCCGCCAGTACGTCTCCGCTGCCCCCGACAGCCATTCCCGCGTTACCGAGTTCTTCATTATAAAGCAAATCTCCGTCGGGACAGGCAACTATCGTTTTATAACCCTTAAGCACTACGATGACACCGTAACGCTCGGCAAATTTCAGCGCAAGCTCTTCCCTGCGCCCCTTAAGCATATCGGGATAACATCCGAGGAGTCTCGCGAATTCCCTGTCGTGCGGAGTAATTACTATATCGGACTTAGCGCTCGCGAGTATCGAGGTATTCTCCGCGACGATATTCAAAGCGTCGGCGTCAAGTACAATAGGGATTTCGCTCTCCAGTACAATATTTTCGACAAGCTCCCTCGTCGCGTTATTAACCGAAAGCCCGCATCCCGCGAGTACCGCCCCGCAATAGCGCGACTTTTCCTTAAAATTGAAATCCGAGAGGAAATTATCGTCAACTGGATAAAATACCGCTTCGGGTACGGATGTCGCTAAAATCGGATAAATCGACTTAGCCGCCATAAGTTTTAAAAGTCCTATCCCGCTTCTTAAAGCCGCCTTCGAGGACATTATCGCCGCCCCCGCCATACCGTAACTTCCGCATACCGACAGCAGCGCGCCTATCGTAGTTTTATCGGCATTTTCGGGTCGTTTTTTTATTGTAGCTTTTACAAGGTTTTTATCAATCGGATAATTCATCTTAACCTCTGTTATAGAATATTTTTAAAACTATATCCTTTTTAAGATACGGCTTCATACCGTTTAATACTCTCTCGTTAGGATTAAACAACAAGGCGCATCGTCCGAGCGCGGCATGCTGATATACGGCGTAGGTTGTATTTTTATCGTCAGCACTATGCTCTGCGGCGTCATAAACCTTAACGAAATTCATTTTCTGTATTTCAGGATCATCGCCTTTTTCCAGCTTATCCACGGTACGAACATCCAGCTTCATAATCTCCTTACGCTTACGCTTAGCGATGATCTTGCTTACAACGAGAATATCCTGAACTACCTGATACTCAAACTCAACATTCTGGTGAGAACGTACAAACCAGATAAACCATATTCCGAATATCAAAAAGAAAAACGCTATATAGATAAAATAAGCGACTACTATCTTCTTCATAGCGAGTACTACAAAGGTAACGGGAATCAGAATCACCATCAAAATAACCGCTATAAAAATCACGCGGTCTTTAAGCGAGCGCTTTTTCTTAACAAGCTGTTCAATAAAAATATCATTCATATCCTTGTCCTCCAAATCAAAACTACAGAATATTGTATCACAATACCGTAATTTTTTCAATAAACACTTGCATATTTTAGTTTAAAATGGTAAAATACTCAAAGATAACACAGTGATGAAGGAAGTAGTTTTTTCAACGCTTTGTAAAGAGAACGCGCGCCGAGGCTGAAAACGCGCGGCTTAGCTGAAATAACGAAGTTCCCTTTTGAGTGGTGAGGCTGAACATTATATAAGTAGGCTTCAACGGCTGACACCGTTAAATGTCAACAGAGTGTTTGCTCTTTATTGCGCAAAAAATTGGGTGGTACCGCGGATTTATTCGTCCCTTTGGATTTAATATCCAAAGGGATTTTTCATACTTCCCGCTTCTCACTTACCACTTCTCACTTTTCACTTTATAAAAACGGAGGTAATTATGGACGATAAGATTAAAAATCTAAAACAAAATCTTGAATCTGAGCTTTCAAAAACGCTTAACCTTGTCGATCTCGATAAGATAAGAGTAGCTTATCTCGGAAAAAAAGGCAGCGTTACTGGGCTTCTCAAGGGAATGAAAGACCTCTCCAACGAGGAGAGAAAGGAATTCGGCAAAAAAGTAAACGAGCTTAAGAACACTGTTGCCGAAACTATCGAAGCAAAAACAAAAGAGTTAAAGGAAAAGGAGATCCAAGCGGAAATCGAGGCTATGCCCGAGTTCGACATTACTACCCCCGCCGATTTGACCCGCGGCTCCTATCATCCGATTACACTTGTACAGAGGCAGTGCGAGGCAATTTTCAAGTCAATGGGCTTTACCGTCGAGGATTATTCCGAGGTTGTCACCGACTACGAGTGTTTTGAATCTCTTAATATTCCTAAACACCATCCCGCCCGCGATATGCAGGATACCTACTATCTTGAGAACGGTCAGCTTTTAAAATCCCAGACTTCAGCCGCTCAGAACGCTATTATTAAAAAGTACGGCAAAAAACTTATCGAGGATGGTACTCCTATCAAGGCTATTTTCCCTGGACGCTGTTTCAGAAATGAAGCTACCGACGCTACTCACGAAAACACCTTCTTCCAGATGGAAGGCGTTATGGTGGATAAGGATATCAGCATATCCAATCTTATCTACTTTATGAAAACTATGCTTTCCGAGGTATTCAGAAAAGACATTAAGGTAAGACTACGCCCCGGATTCTTTCCGTTCGTAGAACCGGGCTTTGAGCTTGATATAAACTGCCTTATCTGCGG
>CAJOHT010000132.1:0-454 GCA_905234305.1 uncultured Ruminococcus sp.
GGGGGACCTGCGTCACTATACGGCCTGTAGTGGCGATTCCTGGCGTACGTCACCCACTTAAAAGTTGGCGTACGTCACCCGGGAGGAGAGGGACCTGCGTCACCAGTACTTGTAGAAGAGGGAGAGAGTGAGCTTGCTTCTGCTGAGGAGTATGCCGCGGAGTTAATGCTCAATTATTTCAGCGATATCCCTGTCGGAATTCTTCACGGTCGTATGAAAGCCGCTGAAAAAGAAGATGTAATGCGCAGTTTTTCGGAAAACAAAACTAAACTGCTTGTTGCTACTACAGTTATCGAGGTCGGAGTTGATGTTCCGAACGCTACGGTTATGATGATAGAAAACGCGGAGCGTTTCGGACTTTCCCAGCTTCATCAGCTTCGAGGAAGAGTTGGCAGAGGAAGCGAGAAAAGCTGGTGTATACTTGTTTCCGATAGTACGACCGAAAACTCAAAAG
>CAJOHT010000132.1:493-4896 GCA_905234305.1 uncultured Ruminococcus sp.
CGACGCTGATTTAAAGCTGCGCGGTCCTGGTGATTTTTTCGGTTCGCGTCAGCACGGACTTCCCGAGCTTAAGATAAGCAGTCTTGCTGATACTAAAAATCTTGATTTATCCCGTAAAATAGCCGATTTTGTGGTTAAAGATTCACAAAATCTTCTTGACGACCAATATCGCGGATTAAAAGCCGAGATTTCTCGCTTGTTTAAAAATACGGGAGATTCCGCGCTTAATTAACAAAGTATTGAAAAAAAATACATATTATAGTATAATAAGCTAAATTGTTATGGGAGGTATTCCTATGAGGAAAAAATTATCAGTAGTTTTATCCTTATTGCTTGTAATGATTATGGTAGCGTCTATAGCGTTAATTCCCGCGAATGCCGCTAATTACAGTAATAAGGTTAAGGTGGCTTCGGCATCCGCTTTGCTTATAAATCTTGATACAGGTCAGACTGTTTACGAGAAAAAAGCTGATACAAAGCGTTATCCCGCGTCTACTACTAAGATTATGACGTATATTATTGTTGCCGAGCATGTCGACAGCTTTAAGCGCACCAACGTTCCGATTAAGCAGTCTGTACTAAATATACTTAACGGTACGGGCAGCTCGGTAGCTAATGTTTCCTCGCATGTTGGCGGAACTATGACGGTTCTTGATTTATTATATTCAATGATGGTACCCTCGGGTAACGACGCCGCGGTTGTACTTGCCGACTATGTTGGCGGAGGCAGCATTAAAAAATTCGTTACAATGATGAATAAAAAAGCTAAAGAGCTTGGCTGTAAGAATACTCATTTTGAGAATCCCGACGGTCTTCACCATAAGGACCATTATACTACCGCGCGCGATCTCGCTATTATGACTCAGTACGCGCTTACTTTACCCGAGTTTTCAAAAATTACCAATACTACAACATATTACGTATCGGGCGAGAGCTTCCCGCTCGTAACTACCAACTATCTGATTGACTCTAACCGCGGCGGCAACTATTATTATCCGTACGCTCAGGGTGTTAAGACAGGTACTACCGACGAGGCGGGACATTGTCTTCGGTTATTCGTATCTCGGAGTATTTCTTAAATCCCCTTATGATCCCGACCCGACTAAAGACGTTTACGGTACTATGATTGACGCTAAGGAGCTTTTCCGCTGGTCGCTTACCCAGCTTGAGCTTAATCAGGTCGCTTCCTCTGAAACTCCTATGCGTGAGGAAAAAATCAATCTAGCGTGGGGCAAGAACAGTATTCAGCTTGTCCCCGAGAAGAATATAAACGCGATTGTTCCCAAGGACTATAAAGAGTCTGATATTAAGATAGAAACCGATGTGCCCGAGAGTATCGACGCTCCCGTTAAGAAGGGCGACGTAATCGGAAAAGCCGTAGTTTATTATAAGGGCTCAGCGGTTAAAGAAAAAACCAAGCTCGCCGAGGTTAACCTCGTTTCTAGCGAAACAGTCGAGAGGAGCGGAATCCTCTATGTGTTTTCGGTCATCCAGAAAGTTATATTCTCGAACTGGTTTATCGTAGTTATCGCGGCTATCGTACTCCTTCTTATAATCTACATAATAATAAGCTCAATAATTAAACGCCGTAACCGCAGGAGAAGAAGAAACGTAAGACATTATCGTAATTTCTAATTAATTAAAGCAAAAAGCCCAAACTTCGGTTCGGGCTTTTTACACGTTTATTATTCTGTATTATTATTTATAATACTGGATTTCGGATTTAAAAAATGTTTTAAAGCATTCTCGCAGCTAAGTCCCTTGCGGCAAAGTTTATTGAGACTGTTTATGCTTATCCCGACAGTGTTTTCGCTGTTTTTAAAATCCTTTTTAAACTTATCCCACGGACAGGCGCACCCCTTTAAATAAGGATACTTTTTATCTTTTTCGGTAAAGCCCTTTGATAACTTGAAATAGGGGATATGAACGGGCTTTCCTTTATATGTAATATAATTATCTCCGTTTTCTTTTGCTAAATTTTCTATTTCGGAATAATAAGACTCACCCTTTTTATATTTTTTTATGAATTCTTCTTTGCTTAAAAACTCTTTTTTATTAAGTTTATTTGCTTTATAATTCGTATTTAGAATTATAATTATAGCTTTTAAAGTATTTTTACTGTAATGCTTACGAAAATGATAAGCTGCCGCTGATGTAATTATCTCATTTTTCGACATATTCTCTCTGCTTTTTAGCGATTCGCTTAAGCTGTTTACGTTGAATATCAGCGGTACAGCCGCCATTATGGCAAGTATTACTAAAAGAGCGGTTATTTTTTTCTTCATATTCTCACACATTCCTAAGCCTTTTTTACTTATATTTCTTGACATAAAAGAGAGTTTGTCTTAAAATATAATATGTTCGCTTTATATAATATATGAAAGAAAGCAGTGTAAAATATGAAATCTAAATTATGTTGGATACCTTTTATCCCGTTGACGCTTGTTTCTGTTGTGATAAAGGTTTTGCAGATTTTTTCAATCGGCTTTTCTCCGAATGATAATTTTGCTTCCTACGCTTGTATAAGCGCCGTGCTTTTGATGTTTGTTATCAATATCGTATTTGTCGCGCTAGACAAACAAACTTCCCCTGTATACATACTCTCGAAAAATGTTCCCGCGGCTGTTTTCGCTGTTTTGGCGGCGGCTATGATTGCCTCAAAATCAGCGCTTATTATGATACTGGGATTGCAGAACAATACTTTTAATTTTTTTGTCTTTGCAATGACGCTATTCGGAATGCTGACGTCTATATGCCTTGTTATAATAGCTTTGGCTCATTTACAGGGAAGGAACTTTCTCCCGAGGATGGGAATGCTGTTCCTGTCGATGCCTGTATGGGGCGGTTTGACGCTTATCAATGAATTCCTTAACAACCGTACTGTTTCCGTATATTCAGTAAATCCGCTTTCGCTTTTCTGTTATGCTTTTACTATGATTTATCTGTTTAAGCTGGCTATGGTGATTGCTACGATTAAGGGTAAGAATCCCGTAAAATCGATGTTTTTATACGGATTACCTCTTGCCGCTATCGGAATAACCGTCGGCGTGTATAATATATTTACAATCGCTGTAAGCGGAATCGATTATTCCGAGAACGTTATAGCGTTCGCGTTCTTTGCGCTCGCGCTGTATATTATTTCTTTAAATGTTGAAATCTCAAAAAAGAACCATACTACCGAGGAACAGCTCTTAAAATTTGACCTTGATGATTTCGATATGGAGCAGAATGTTTACGGCGCTTATCAGGATAATACCGTTGTCACTCCCGAGGAGCAGACAGGCGATTATGATTATGACTACTCCAGCGCGTCGGATGAAGCTGAAAACTACGTTACCGCCGCTGATGACGAGTATACCGATGACTACGATTATGAATACGGCTACGGCGATGAAAAAGACGCTGAGAACCTTGTTGTAGCTCCTGATGTTGAGGGAGAAGAGGACGACGTTATTTATGTCGAAAAGGATAAGGTCGAAACCTTTGAGGAACAGATAGTTTCTTCTAACGAGGAAGCGCGTGAAAATAACGAAGAGGTTGCTGTGAGCGATGTCGATATGCAGAAAATCGATCAGTTGATTGAGGATATAAATAGTTAAATATTCTATTGACATTTTAGTTTTTGAGTGTTACTATAAACTTGCTGAGATAAGGACACGATATAGAGTAAGGTCTTTTAAGAGAGCGCGCGGTTGGTGTAAGCGCGTAAGGCTCCTTTATATTACCGCCTTTGAGCTTCGCGCAGGAAATGGCGCGGCGGGTTGCTCCGTTAACGGCTTAACGAGGGTTTTAACCGAAATTGGGTGGAACCGCGATATGTATATTATCGCCCCAATATTCCTTTACGGAATATTGGGGCTTTCTAATCTATTAACGAAGGAGTAATCGATATGGTAAATGTTGAATTAAAAAGCGGAGTAGTAAATCAGTACGAGGAAAATATTACTCCCGCTGAAATTGCAAAAGGAATAGGTATGGGACTTTATAAGTCCGTATGCGCCGCTAAAATTGACGGCGAGGTATGCGACCTCAGAACTCCGATTACGGCTGATTGTAAGGTCGAGCTTTTGACTTTTGACGATGTAAACGGTAAAAAAGCGTTTTGGCATACTACCTCTCATATTCTTGCCCAGGCGGTAAAGCGCCTTTATCCCGAGGCTAAGCTCGCGATAGGACCCGCTGTAGATAACGGCTTTTATTATGATTTTGATGTGGAAAAGCCCTTTAGCTCAGAGGATTTGGAAAAAATCACCGCCGAGATGAAGAAAATAGTTAAATCCAAAATCGCCATTGAAAAATTTGAGCTTGACCCTGACGAGGCGGTAAAATTTTTAGAGGATATGAACGAGCCGTACAAGGTTGAGCTTTGTAAGGAACACAGCGATAAAGGCGAGAAAATCAGC
>CAJOHT010000133.1 GCA_905234305.1 uncultured Ruminococcus sp.
CGCGGTTCCTATGGCGGCGCGCGTATCCCAGAGGGTAGGTCAGGAAGAAAATCCAGGAAACTTCCTGCTTATGCACGCTATGGGTCCGAACGTAGCGGGCGTTATCGGTTCCGCTGTAGCTGCGGGCGTATTGCTTAATGTATTAAGATGATTTCTAGCTGTCTCAATAGAGGCAGCTATTTTTTTCTATAATTTCTCATTTGTAATTTTTTAGAAAATTCTTATAAAGAAATATAAGATAAATCCATTAGTATATAATATTACAAGATATGTGTAATTGGGAGGGTATAAAATGCCTAAGGATTTGACTCCTCAAAAGATTCTCTATATGCTTTTGCGTCATCTTAAGCTGATATTTCTTATAACAGCTTTGGTAACGCTTATCGTATACGGTTACTCGACATTCTTTATTACGCCCGTATACTCCGCTTCCTCGCTTATTTTGATTCATAACTATAACGAGGATGAAACTACAAGAGCTACGGGATATTACGACGCTAATAATCAGCGTGGACGTGTAAACGTAAGCGAAATCCAGCAGTCTGCTACCTTAGCGGGAAGCTGCGTAATCCTGTTTAATAATATGCCTGAAATGACTGCGCTTATGTCGGGCGCGAGCGTAAATTTTGAGCAGGTTGATGAATCGAGTTTTATACGTATAAACGCTTCGTCTTCTAACCCTCAGGTTGCCGCTAATGTCGCTAATCAGCTCGCTGACCAGGCTCCTAAGTGTTTCCAGGATATGTACGGCAAGGGTAACGGTAAGGTCGATAAAATTACGAACGCTACCGCTCCGTCAAGTCCGTCCTCGCCTAATATAACCCAGAATACGCTTTATGGTCTTGTTGTAGGATTAATTATCGGCATACTGTTATCGTTTATGCTTGAGATTATTGATACTACTCTTAAACCTGGCGATGATCTCTCTAAGATGTATAATATTCCCGTATTCGCCGAAATCGTTGACTTTGAGAAAGCGGGGTAAGGTTATATGAAAGTTAAATTACCTGGACATCAGCGCCGTGAGGAAAGAGCGCTGGAGAGTAAAAGCCGCGAAAAAAAGAATAAAGCCGAAAAAAACGTCTTAAGCGAAAAAAGTAAATTCGCTATAGTTGAGGCGTATAAATCAGCGCGAACCAATATTATGTTCTCGCTTTCCGCGACTGATAAAAAAGCGTTCGCGATTACCTCGTACGCGAAGGGTGACGGTAAAAGTACCGTAGCGGCTAACCTTGCTATCTCGTTCTCTAAGATGGGAAAAAAGGTTATTCTTATCGACTGTGACCTTCGCCGACCGAACCTTCATAATATCCTGAAGCTGGAAAATAAAGCAGGCTTTTCGGATATGGTTGGTCGAATGGTAGTTTTCGACGACGTTGTATACCGCGACGTACTGCCTTGTCTTGACGTTCTTACGTCGGGAACGATTCCCCCGAACCCCTCAGAGCTTATATGCTCTCCCGAGGTTGTAAGATTCGTCGAGCGGTTGAACCGAGAGTATGATTATATTATTTTTGACTCGCCGCCTGTCGGCGTTGTTGCTGACGCGCTGCTTTTGAAGGAATATATCGCTGGATATATTCTCGTAACACGTGAGAGAAAAACAACTCACGGCGATATCGAGAAGCTGCTCCAGAACATCAAGGTAACGGACGCTAAGCCGTTAGGCTTTATTCGAGTAGGTGTTACCCATGAGGGCAAGAGGGGCAGAAGAGGCTACTACTATTACTATTATTATCAATATTATTAATAAAGTTATTGAAAACCGTCGTAAAACCTCGGCGGTTTTCATATTTTTTTATATAAAATTAACGTAATACGCAAGTTAGGTGCAAAAAACTTGCATTTTTCAGAGTTTTGTTGTAAAATGTCAATGGTATTTTGAAGTTTATGCTTTAGGAGTAATCAAAATGAACTATTTAAATTTGTCTAAAAACGAGCTTTTAAGCGAGAAAGAATCGCTTCAGAAAAAGTATGAGGATTATAAGAATATGGGACTTTCGCTTAATATGGCGCGCGGTAAGCCCTCGAGCGAACAGCTTGATTTATCCCAGCCGCTTCTTGATTCTTTAAAAAGTACGGACTCGTATTTATCCGACGACGGAACCGATTGCCGTAACTACGGCGGTTTTGACGGAATTGTTGAGTGTAAGCATCTTTTTGCTGATATTCTTGAAACCGAACCCGATAACGTATTTGTCGGCGGTAATTCAAGCCTCAATATGATGTTCGATACTATTTCCTGTTTTATGACAGCCTCGATTTATGACGATACACTTCCGTGGCACGATGTTAAGGATAGAAAATTCCTTTGTCCCGTACCTGGTTATGACCGTCATTTCGGCGTAACAGGTTATTTCGGGTTTGAGATGATACCTGTGCCCATGAATGATGACGGACCTGATATGGATGTTGTTGAGAAGCTCGTATCCGAGGATGAGAGCATTAAAGGAATATGGTGCGTGCCGAAGTATTCCAACCCTACGGGTATTACTTATTCCGACGAGGTAGTTAAGCGTTTCGCGGCTTTAAAGCCCGCGGCTAAGGATTTCAGAATTATGTGGGATAACGCTTACGCTATTCACGACGTTAACGATACTCCCGATACGCTTTTAAGCATTATAGATGAATGTAAGAAAACAGGTAACGTTGATTTACCGATATTATTCTGCTCAACCTCCAAGATTACCTTCTCGGGCGCGGGAGTTGCCGCTTTAGCCGCTTCGCCGCTTAATATGAAGGTTCTTAAAAAGCGCCTTACATACGCTACGATCGGCTACGATAAGCTGAATATGCTAAGACATAGCCGTTTCTTTAAGAACTTTGATGGACTAAAAAATCATATGGAAAAGCATAAAAAGCTGCTTGCTCCTAAGTTCAAAACCGTTATTGATTCTCTTGATAATGAGCTTAAAGACGCGGGGATTGCGAGCTGGACCAATCCTAACGGCGGCTATTTTGTAAGCGTGGACGTTTATAATGGGACCGCTGACAGGGTAGTGGAGCTTTGTAAAAACGCGGGAGTTGTATTAACGGGCGCGGGAGCTACATTTCCGTACGGAAACGACCCCCAGAATAAAAATATCCGCATCGCTCCGTCATTCCCGACAGTTGAAGAGCTTCAGTCCGCTATGGATATTTTCTGCGTTTGCGCCAAGCTCGCGGCGCTGGAAGTGCTTGCTTAATTGACGGAACTTTATAGTAAATGTAAAAAAATTGTTAAATATTTAATAAATTATTGACTTTTGTCTGAAAAAAAAGTATAATAAC
>CAJOHT010000134.1 GCA_905234305.1 uncultured Ruminococcus sp.
TCCGTCAAGCTCACGCAGAAATCTCTCTGACGCATCAACATACTTCACGTTAAGGCCGAGAGACTCATATTCCTTCATGACAGCTTCGGGCTCATTGAGTCGCATTAGGCCATGATTGACGAAAACGCACTGTAGCTTGTCGCCGATTGCCTTGTGAACGAGTACAGCCGAGACGCTCGAATCGACTCCCCCCGAAAGCCCGCAGACAACCTTAGAGTCCCCGACGGATTCGCGGATTGCCGTTATGACATCGTTGACCCAGTCTGTGAGCTTCCAGTCGCCCGAACATTTACAGATGTTGAAAATAAAGTTATAAAGAAGCTTATCGCCGTACTGTGAATGAGTTACCTCGGGGTGAAACTGAACCGCGTAAATATTTTCGCTTACATTCTCCATAGCGGCTACAGGACAGTTTTTACTGTGTGCTGTTATGTCAAAACCCTCGGGAAGCTCACAAATCCTGTCGGTATGGCTCATCCAAACTACGCTGTCAGGAATATCCTTAAACAGGAGGCTGTCGTTTTTGTCAACTTTTATATCGATTTTACCGTACTCGCGGGTATCGGCGGTTTCCACTTTACCACCCTTCATCCAGCATATAAGCTGGCAGCCGTAGCAAATACCCAGTACGGGAATGCCGAGACTTAGAATCTCCTTATCATAATGAGGAGAGTTCATATCATATACAGAATTTGGACCGCCCGTAAAAATTATACCTTTATAATTCTCCGCTTTAATCTCCTCAAGACTCACTGTATAGGGTTTAATCTCAGCGTAGACATTATTATCACGCACACGGCGCGCTATAAGCTGGTTATACTGTCCGCCAAAATCAAGGACAAGAATTTTTTCTTTAACGCTTTCCATATGCTCACTCCATTAAATTACCTAATACCTATATTACCTGATTATTATATCCTCTCTTGCGGGGCCGTTAGATACTATACCGATATGCACACCTATTTCCTTTTCAGCAAACTCGATATACTCACGGCACTCCTTAGGAAGCTCGTCATAATTCTTAATTCCCGTAACGTCACACTTCCAGCCCTTGAGCTTTTTAAGAACGGGCTTACATCTTTTTAACTTAGTTGTACTCGGGAAATAATCTATAATCTCGCCGTCAAGCTCATAAGCTACGCACACGGGGATTTCATCAAGATAACCGAGCGCGTCGATTACCGTAAACGCTACGGTAGTAGCGCCCTGAACCTGACATCCGTAACGGCTGGCTACCAAATCAAGCCATCCCATTCTTCTCGGGCGTCCTGTTGTAGCTCCGTATTCTCCTCCGTCGCCTCCGCAGTTTCTCAGCTTATCGGCTTCCTCACCGAAGATTTCCGATACGAACTCGCCCGCTCCTACAGCGCTTGAGTACGCCTTTACAACGGTAATAACCTCTTTTATCTCATACGGCGGAATACCCGCGCCTACTGCGCCGTAGCCCGCTATCGTATTTGAGGAAGTGACCATCGGATAAATTCCGAAATCGGTATCCTTAAGAGAACCGAGCTGACCCTCAAGAAGTATATTCTTACCTTCGGAGATTGCTTTTCTTACGAATTGGAAGGAATCGCCTACATAGGGCGCTAAAAGCTCCTTGTACTCCATTAATTTATTAAAAATCTCGTCAACAGTTATTTCATCTTTATTGTAAAGCCCTTTTAAAGTAGCGTTTTTAAGCTCTACAGCATGGGAGATTTTCTCCTTAAGACTATCCACATCATCATAAAGCTCATTTATCTGGAAGCCGATTTTACTGTATTTATCCGAATAAAACGGCGCGATACCGCTCTTGGTGGAGCCGAAGGAATTCTTGCCTAAGCGCTCCTCCTCGTAGCAGTCAAACGCAATATGGTAAGGCATAACAATCTGCGCTCTGTCGGAAATAAGCACCTGAGGCTTCGGGACTCCCCTTTCTTCAAGTTCCTTCATTTCCTTAACAAAGTTCTCGACGCTGAACGCTACGCCGTTGCCTATAACATTAACAATATTCTGATGAAATACTCCTGAAGGAAGCTGGTGAAGCGCAAATTTACCATAGTTATTGATAATAGTATGTCCCGCGTTAGCTCCTCCCTGAAATCTTATTACAACGTCGCTGTCGTTGGCGAGTACGTCGGTAATTTTACCTTTACCTTCATCTCCCCAGTTAGCGCCTACAATAGCTTTTACCATTTTTAATCCTCCACGTCATCACTTACAGTTCCTATCTTAAATACATATCCCCTGTACGTTTTTAACACAATGTCATCCTGAGTGAAGCGTAAGCGGAGTCGAAGGATCTTAAAATCCATCGGCAAGCTCGGGATGACAGCTTCGCTGTCAGTTTTGAATACATCGGATAAGTTCTGCGTTTGACTTTTTTATTATATATTTAACAAATTATTAATTGCTGATTATTCTTCGGCAGGAGGTCGGTGCCAAATACCATAGCTTTACATATGCGCAGAACGATGTGAAACTCGTTCCCTGCTGACTACCGCCTGCTGTCTATTGTTTAACTAAACGTTAATTTCCGCTTCTACACTGTCTATATCTTTATACTTCTCAAGTACGGGAGCGACTTCTTCGGCTAAAAAGTCCTCGGTCTGTTCCTTAGCTCTGCCCGTATACTTTTCAGGCTGAAGGATTTTCTCCAAATCATCTAAGGTTACGCCGAAAGCCTCATCATTCGCTATACGCTCAAGCAGGTCATTCTCTCCGCCTTCTTCCTTAATAACTCTGGAAGCCGCCATAGAATGCTGACGGATTTTCTCGTGGAGAACCTGACGGTCCGCGCCTCTAAATTTAACAGCGTCCATCATAATATTCTCGGTAGCCATAAACGGAAGCTCTTTTCTCAACCTAGCCTCAATAACCTTAGGATATACCACAAGTCCGTCAGCAACATTAGCATAAAGATTAAGAATCCCGTCAATAGCGAGGAAAGCCTCGGGAACGCTTAAGCGTTTATTTGCGCTGTCGTCAAGCGTACGCTCAAACCACTGAGTAGCGGATGTAAAATATCCGTTAAGCACATCGGTCATAACATATCTTGAAAGCGAGCCTATTCTTTCGCTCCTCATAGGATTACGCTTATACGCCATAGCGGACGAGCCTATCTGATTCTTCTCGAACGGCTCCTCAACCTCTTTAAGGTGCTGAAGAAGTCTTATATCGTTCGAGAATTTAGACGCAGACTGCGCAATTCCCGCGAGAACATTCAAAAACTGGGAATCGACCTTACGGGAATACGGAAACGGCGAAACAGCCTTTATAGCCCATCTTATCGGCAATCTTTTTATCGAGAGCTTTGCACTTCTCGTGATCACCCTCAAAAAGCTCTAAAAAGCTCGCCTGCGTACCCGTAGTACCCTTTGAGCCTAATAGCTTAGCCTTAGAAAGCTGATACTCTACATCCTCTAAATCGAGGAGCAAATCCTGTATCCAGAGAGTCGCCCTTTTACCTACGGTAGTAGGCTGAGCGGGCTGAAAATGAGTAAAACCAAGAGTCGGCAAAGCCTTATACTCGTCAGCGAATTTTGAAAGATTACGAATAACGGTAACAAGTTTATTTCTCACTACCTTAAGAGCCTCGGTCATTATGATTATATCGGTGTTATCGCCTACATAACAGGAGGTAGCTCCGAGGTGGATTATTCCTTTAGCGTTAGGACACTGAACTCCGTAAGCGTAGACGTGACTCATAACATCGTGGCGTACGAGCTTCTCGCGCTCTACAGCTACCTCGTAATTAATATCATCCTTATGTTCCTTTAGCTCGTCGATCTGAGCCTGAGTTACAGGGAGTCCAAGCTCCATTTCAGCCTCGGCGAGCGCTATCCAAAGCCTTCTCCAAGTTCTGAATTTCATATCAGGAGAGAAAATATACTTCATCTCCTTACCCGAATAACGGGATGACAACGGGCTTTCGTATACATTCTTAGCCATTTTCTTCCTCCTTTGAGGCACAATTATCTTTTTTATCATTAAAACTCATACCGCCGCGCTCCTTACCCTTCAAGGTCATTTTTGTGGTGGCAGCGGGGTAATTTCCGCTAAAGCAGGCGTCGCAATACCTGCCGTTACATTTAAAATCAAGCATTTCATCCAGCGAGTCGACAGGCAGATACGCTAGCGAGTCGGCTCCGCTGAGCCTGCAGATTTCGTCAATACTATGGTTTACGGCGATAAGCTCTCCGCGTGAAGGAATATCGGTACCGTAATAGCACGGCCATAAGAACGGAGGCGAACTTATACGCATATGAACCTCTTTAGCTCCCGCGGCTCTGAGCATATTGGTGATACGGTCTATAGTAGTACCTCGTACAATACTGTCGTCGATAACAACAACACGCTTGTCCTTGATCATATCGCCTATCGGGTTGAGCTTAATTCGCACAGAGTTCATACGGTCGCTTTGAGTCGGTTTTATAAAAGTACGCCCGATGTATCCGTTTTTAACTATACCCTTTTCATAAGGGATACCGCTTTCCTCGGAAAAACCGATAGCCGCGTCTATACCAGATTCGGGTACGCCGATTACTAAGTCGGCGTCAACGGGACTCTCTCTCGCTAAAATCCTGCCCGCCTGTTTTCTAGCCTCATATACGCTTATTCCGTCTATGAAGCTGTCGGTACGGGCAAAGTAAATATACTCAAAAACACAAAGGCTTTTCCTGCGTTTTTCTTTAGGTTTAATACTTCTTATTCCGGTTTTATCGACAATTACAATCTCGCCCGCCTCAACATCACGGACATACTCGGCTCCGCAAGCGTCAAGCGCCGCAGACTCGCTCGCAAAAACTACCGAGTTATTGTAACGTCCCATACAAAGCGGTCTGAAGCCGTGAGGATCTCTTGCGGCGATAAGTTTAGTCGGACTCATAACAAGCAGTGAATACGCTCCCTCGAGTTTATCGAGCGCTTCTACAACCGCCTTTTCTACCGAACCCGAATAGATACGCTCGCGCGCTATCATATAACATATAACCTCGGAGTCGATAGTAGTCTGGAAGATAGCTCCGCGCCTCTCAAGCTGTTTGCGGATTTCTACGGCATTCGTAAGATTTCCGTTATGAGCCACCGCCAAAGTACCTTTAATATAACGCATAACAAGCGGCTGCGCGTTTTCAAGCACAGAGCCGCCTGCTGTCGAATAACGGACATGGGAAACCGCCATCTGTCCGTTTAATGAGTCTAATACTGAATTATTAAAAACCTCGGTAACGAGTCCCATATCCTTATGGTAGTCCATTACGCCGTAATCGGATACAGCTATGCCGCAGCTTTCCTGTCCGCGGTGCTGCAGGGCAAGCAAGCCGTTATAACAAGCGTAGGCAGGATTAATCGAGCCGTCGCTATATATACCGAAAACTCCGCATTCCTCGTGGAGTCCTTCTTTTGGCAAATTATCAAAAGTAAAATTCAATGG
>CAJOHT010000135.1 GCA_905234305.1 uncultured Ruminococcus sp.
TCACGCGCCAGCTCGTGCATATGGGTGTTGAAAATCGCTCTTGTTCCGAGATAACGCATAGCTTTTACAACATCCTTAGCGATAAAAAGACCTTCCGAAACGTTGGTTGTGGCAAGGCTTTCGTTTAAAAGCAAGAGGCTTTTTTCGCTCGCGGTCGAAAAAATATCGGATAGACGCTTGCTTTCCTCGCCGAGCCTTCCGAGGTCGACGGTATTATTCTCGTCGGCGGGGAAGTGAGTGAATATATTATCGCAGGGAGATATTACAGCATTAGAAGCGGGTACGTAAATCCCCCATTGCGAAAGCAGCATAGCGAGTCCGACAGCCTGGGTTATAATAGTCTTTCCGCCTCGGTTCGGACCCGTGAGAATGAAGATTCGTCCGTTATCGTTAAAGCTGAAATCGTTAGTAACAATGTCAATATTATCGCCGTTAACGTTATTAATAGCCAGCTTAAGGTTGTATATTTCTTTAAAAGAAGCATTTCTCAGTTCGGACGATTCGATTTCAGCCTTGCACATCGGCATACCCTGAGCGATAATCTTATCGGTAAGCTCAGCCCAGCGAATAAAGAAGATAATCTCGGGTGTAAGATTAATAAGCGCGTAGCCGCTTATGCTTATGTATTTTTTGAGAGTGGATTTTATATCCTTTACTATCTTTTTAAGAATGCTGGTGACAGCTTTTTTGAGCGAGTCGGAAAGCGGATCGGCGCCTGTAAGCTCGTTGGTTTCTATATGGACGTTATGCGTAGCGCTCTGTTGAACGCTTCCGATAATTATGCTCGAAAACGTGGTGGAGCGTACACCGCTGTCGGGATGAAAATAGTGAATATCTTCTATGTCGGTTCCGTGATGAAGCTCGTCCTTACGGGTAGTGAATTGTAAAAAGTTTTTCATAAGTTTAGAGCTTTTGAATTCGGTATCGTTAAGCGAAACTACACCCGCGTTTTTCGGACGGAGCATTTTATCGAGGTTTACGCCGATGGTGATACTTTTGAAGCTGCGTGCTTTCTCAAACATATAGTCAATATCTTTTTTTATCTCGGGAAAGCCGCTGTTATCGTGGATATCGGTGACAATTTTTTTGAGAGTGAGCATACCCTTGGATTGAATATCCAGTTTTTCGAGAACTTCCTTAATGCGGGTAATGCAGTTTACGTAATCGTCGATTTCCCTGAGCCTGTTGATCAGCATCCATAACGATGACGCTTCCTGGTCTTTTTGAAAACGCTCAATTTCCCTGAGGTCGGCGAGCTTCTCAACAAGCTCGCTAAGTTCGTTTCTCAGTTCGGGAAATTTTAAAAAATCCTTGAAAATATCGCGGCGGTACTCAATAGTTTCTTTATCGTCCGTAACGTTTACCATAATCTTTTTAAGCAGATTTTTCTCGTAATTATCCTCGGTTAAAGCGTCGATAATAAAATCTATCGAGAGGTCGTTTACAGCTTCGTCGGTAAGAGTGTTTTCTTTTCTGTCTGAATTTTTGGGATATAAAAGACTGAAGTTTTCCATAAAATCCATTTTGAGCCTCCGTGTAATTCTTTTAGTATTATTATAGTTTATTAATGCATTAAACTCAATCGGTTTCTTGTATTATAACACGCTAATCTGAAGTTTTTCTGAATTTATATTTATTTTTTTTATTTGTTATGTTATAATTTTTCTGAGGTGAGTAAAATGGACGAAATGATTAAGAGAATTAACGAGCTTGCAAAGAAGAAAAGGGAAGAGGGTTTAACCGAGGCTGAACAAAAGGAGCAGAAGGAGTTGTATAAAAAATACTTAGCGGGTTTCAGGGCGAATGTCGAGAAACAGCTTGAGAATACGGACGTCGAGTTCCCAGACGGCAGAGTTCTGCCGTTTAAGGACGCGGCGAAAATGCGTGATGAAAATGATTGAGTTGCTACAGGATAACCTCGGCGGAGTATGTATAGCGATAGGAATTATAATCCTCGCCCCTGGAGTATATAAGCTAGCTCGGGCAATTTATAAAATATATAAGGATAAATAAAACGTCAGTATGAAATTCTCTTCATACTGACGTTTATTGTTGTTAGTTTAAAAATTTTACTGTCGTAGCAACCGATTAGTCCTTCTTATATTTCATTGCTTTTCTTTCATCGTTGGTGACAAACTTAACGATAACGAGTGTACCGATCATAAGAACGATAGCGATCGGAAGAGCGATCATCCAGTTCTTGATAAAGCCCGCGATGATGAAGGAGATGAAGCTGATACCCGCAACTGTCAGCGCGTATGGAAGCTGGGTCGAAACGTGGTTAATATGATTACACTGCGCTCCTGCCGAGGACATAATAGTTGTATCGGAAATCGGTGAGCAGTGGTCGCCGCATACAGCGCCCGCAAGACAAGCGGAGATACCGATAATCTGAAGTTCGCCGCTCGGGAAAATTGAAAGAACGATCGGGATAAGAATACCGAATGTGCCCCATGAAGTACCTGTTGAGAAGGAAAGGAAGCAGGCAACGAGGAAGATAATTGCGGGGAGGAAGTTCGCGAGACCTGCCGCGGCTCCGCTCATCATGTCGGCAACAAAGTATTTAGCGCCGAGATCCATTGTAATGTTCTTAAGAGCTGTAGCAAAGGTTAAGATGAGAATAGGGGGAACCATAGCGATAAAGCCTTTGGGAACAGCGTCCATGCTTTCCTTAAAGTTGCAAACCTTGCGAGCCATAAGATAAACAATAGAGAATACAAGAGCGATAGCGCCTGCCCACGGAAGAGCTACGGTAGCGTCGGTGTTACCGAACGAATTAATGAAGTTAAGATAGTTTTCTTTACTGCTGCCGTCGAAGAATCCGCCGATATAAATCAGGGCGAATACAGAAACCGCGATGAGGAAGATTACGGGAAGAATAAGGTCGATAACTCTGCCGTTGGGGTTGGGTTCCTCGTTTTCGAGTTCCTTATCAACTCTTTCGCCAGTAGTATAAAGGTCATCCTTATATTTGGCGTTGTATTCGTGCATAGCCATTGAACCGTAGTCGAAGCCCATTATGCAGATAGCGATAATGAATACGAAGGTTAAGAGTGAGTAGAAGTTATAGGGAATAGCCATCATAAAGAGCTTTAAACCCTGACCGTCCTCAGCGTATGTAGCAACTGCCGCTGCCCATGATGAAATGGGAGCGATCATACATACGGGAGCAGCCGTAGCGTCGATAAGATACGCGAATTTTGCGCGTGAAATCTTATGTCC
>CAJOHT010000136.1 GCA_905234305.1 uncultured Ruminococcus sp.
CTATTCAAAAGTATATTGCCAAACTTAAATAATATAAATATATCCTTTAAAATCCCAGTCTTTACGACAGGGATTTTTCTCTTTTATACTTGCATAGGTTAAATAAAACAGCTTTCCGTTATATGCCGAATTTGAAAACGTAACAGTATTTTTACTGATTCTTTCTACAACCGCTACGTGACCTCCGTACTTATTGTCAAAGCAGGCGATCGCACCGAGCTTCGGTCTATTGCCGAAAGGATAAATTTTAGATTTAGAATTATAACTATACCAATTACAAGCGTCACTTAAACACAGTCTTGGCTTTTTCTTTAAAAGCTCATAGGCTCTTCCCCACGCGTACGCCGTACAATTAGGCATACCGAAACCGCTTTTATAGAATATGTTATCCGAATAGAAACACCTGTTGTTTTTATCGGGAGCGGTAAGTCTAGGAATAAAAATCCTTTTATTATTATCTGCGCTTTTATTCGTATCGCAACAACCGACTAAACATATACATAAAGAAAGACATAATGAAATAAAAAAATTTCGCATATAAAATAATACGCGAAAAACTGTATAATTATCATTTACAAAACACAAAAAGTTTTTTATAATAAAAAAGGGTGATGATTATGCTTGATACTTTAAAAACTGTCAAGGATGTAGATGATTTTTTTAAGGAATTAAAGGAACTGTTTACTACTAAACACATATGGGATTTAATTTTTTGCCTTATATTTTTAGTAATTGCATTTATAATTATTAAAATAGTTATTGCTTTACTTCATAAAGCGGCTAAAAAAAGAGATATGGATCCGTCGTTAGTAAAATTCTTTGTAAGAATTATATGGGTAGCGGGCATCGTAATTATGGTTATGAGAGTTCTATCTCTGCTGAATGTCTCGGGAGCGGGATTAATTTCGGCATTCTCTGCCGCGGCGGCAGCTCTAGCCTTAGCTCTTAAGGATAACCTTACCGACGTTACGGGTGGCATAGTAATACTTTTTACCAAGCCGTTTGTAACAGGCGATTTTATCGTATTCGGAGATCATAAGGGATTTGTTGAAAAAATCGATATAATGCATACATATATCCGTACATACGACGATACGCACGTAATTATACCTAACAGCGTAATTACCTCTACCGAAGTCGATAATTACACTACCAATCCAGAAATAAGGGTGCAGATTTTTGTACCCGTAAGCTATGAGGCGGATATCGACCACGTAAAAGAAATCCTTTTCGGAGTATGCAACAGCGTTGAACACGTTATAAATAACGAAAAATTTTCGCCAAAAGTATGGCTTGAGCGTTTCGGGGAAAGCTCGGTCGATATGGTTGTAAGAGTCTGGACTCCGTTCGAGTTCTACTGGCCTGTATACTACGGGCTTATGGAAGGAATAAAGAAAGAATTCGAGAATCATAATATCGTTATTCCGTACAACCAGTTGGATGTACACCTAGATAAAATTGAAAATTGAGAATAAAGGTCGAGAAGATAGCCTTATGTATTAATAACGTTTATTGCCCGACCGTATTGGTAATTGAATTTTTAAAAAGAGGCTGTCGCTTATTTGCGACAGCCTCCTGTATTTATAATAATATAATTATCCATTATCCATTATTCATTATTAATTTCTTTTACTATTATTCTCTTATCCTCAATCCTTACTTCCTTATCACAAACCTTATAGGCGGCTTTTTTATGGGAAATCAGGATACAGGTTTTATTTTTCAGCTTTTCAATATTTTCAAGAAGTCTGAGTTCGGTTTTCGCGTCAAGCGCTGACGTAGCCTCATCAAGAATAATAATCGAAGCGTTACATAGCAACGCTCTTGCGATAGCTACACGCTGGATTTGTCCTTCGGAAAGACCTGTGCCCTTTTCGCCGAGGACGGTATCGAGTCCTTCGGGCAATTCGCTGATAAAATCGGCGCACGCGGCTTCGGCTGCTCTCATAATTTCCTCATCGGACGCGTCGGGACGTACAAAAGCGATATTGTCACGTATCGTACCCGAAAGCAGGAAGTTGCCCTGAGGAACATAAGCGAACAGTCCGCGAACATTTTTATCCACTACAACCTTTGAGCCGTCCTTCAATTTAAGATAAATCTCGCCCTTAGTTACGGGGAACACATCCAAAAGCAGCTTTGTCAGCGTGCTTTTTCCAATTCCAGAAATACCAGTAATTACAATAAATTCGCCTTTTTTAATACTAAGACCAGTATCCTCAAGCACGGTATCCCTGTCATAACTAAAGGTAATATCTTCAAACTCAATCGACTCAAGATTATCATAAAGCTCTTGTAAGTCTATATCCGAATTCAATTCCTCGATATGTTCATCGGGGAATTTTTCAATTTCTATAATACGCTCCGCAGAGGCTAAAGCCTGATAATACTGCGGTAAAATCGAGGTCAAGCCCTGTATAGGAGTCTGTATCTGAGATACTAAAGATAAAATCTCGGTAAGAATACCGTAGGTAATCACTCCCGAAAGGATCTGGAATGAACCCCAGATAAGCCCGTAAATATACGCGAATACAAATACTATCGAAAACCCCATAGTAGAAGCTATAGAAATATAATTTCGCTTACGCTTTACTCTGAAATTATCCCACTGGAGCTTTTCGGACTCCTTGGCGATACGTCTGTATTTATTAAAGACTCTTATAACGAGCAGGCTCGAGAGCGATTCCTGCATAAAACTGCGCACCTTGCCGTCAGTTTCCTGAGCTTTTTTATGAAGATTTTTAAGAGTCCCCTTAAACAGAAGCATAATTATAAGAATCAACGCTCCGCCTATAACAAATACTATCGCGAACCGCCAGTCTATCGAGAACAATACGATAAATATTCCAACAAGTTTTACGATAAAATATGTAAGGTTCGGAATAATACTCATTATCGCGCTTAAAATTACGTCGATATCGCTGGTGAGTCTTGTCATTAGCTCGCCTGTATGGAACTTAGTAATCTTAGCGTAGTCCTTTTTCATAATAGTCTCAAAAAGGTGAGATTTTATGCTGATTTCCAGCTTAGAACTAGCGTTAAAGGATACTACTCTCGATAATAGATTTATCAAAATCTGAAACAACGTCACCGATACCAGCAAAACAGCGAACATGACCAAAAGAAACTTACGCATAACACATTCCTCCTGAACTTTTTGCTGTTACTTCTTTTTCTTCGGATTCACTCAAGAATAACTGTAACTATTCAGAAC
>CAJOHT010000137.1 GCA_905234305.1 uncultured Ruminococcus sp.
TGAGTGAGCGCGGTATGACCGAGAGTCTGCCAGCGTATATAACGCGGGCGGCGCTGTTTGACGAAAACTGCTTTACCTTAGCCGCCGCGGGAGCTAAAACCGATACGCTTCCCGAGAGTGTGATAGAGGCGGTTAAGACCGACTGCGATATTATTATAAAACTCTCCGCTTTAAAGGCGGACGATATAATTAACGAATATAAGTATAAAGACGAGCTTGGCGGGATTGCGGATACATTGCCCCGCTGGTCGGCGGGAGAGCCTGCGGACGAGTTCAAAAACGGCGTCGATATCAATAAGCTGAGCGAATTTTACCGCCGAAACGGCTGCGGTATGTTCGCGAGATATAAGGCGTTCGTATGGCGTGACGGCGATATACGCCCCGTTGTTCATCCCGACAGGGTAGAACTCGGCAACTTTATCGGTTATGAGCGCCAGCGCGCCCGTGTTGTTGAAAACACAAAGGCGTTTATAGAGGGAAAAAGCTGTAACAACTGCCTGCTGTACGGCGATATGGGCACGGGCAAAAGCTCGACGGTTAAGGCTATCGGAAATAATTTCAGGAGCGAAGGCTTGAGAATAGTTGAGATGCCTAAGGAAAGGCTTATGGATTTTCCGCTGCTTGTCGATAAAATAGCCTCGCTGCCGATGAAGTTTATAATCTTTATCGACGATTTATCGTTCCAGAGCCAGGATAAAAACTATACCTCGCTTAAAGCGGTACTCGAGGGCGGTTTAGCGGCGCGTCCTGATAACGCGCTTATTTACGCTACCTCCAACCGCCGCCATCTTATTAAGGAAAGCTGGGCTGACAGGGATACCGACGACGTTAACCGACGCGACAATATGCAGGAAACGCTCTCGCTTTCAGACCGCTTCGGGCTTTCGGTATGCTTCTCTAATCCCGATAAGAAGGATTACCTCGAAATTGTATTCGCGCTTGCCAACAGGGCAGGGGTAGAGATGGAGCCCGAGAAGCTCGCGGTGCTTGCCGAGCGGTTCGCTCTCGGCAGGGGAGGACGTTCTCCACGCTGTGCCAAACAGTTTATCGAGACGCTTTGATTACCTGATTTTGGAGGGAATATGAAGAAAAAGATTATTGCCGCGTTATTAGCGGCGTCGACGGTTTTATCCGCGGCGGTATTTTCGTCGTGCGGGGAGAAAAGCGAGTACCCTGTCACCGTAGGCAAAATAACGATAGAAGCCGAACCCGAAAACGCGGTAGTGCTTAGTAAAAATCTCGCGGATATTATCTCGACTATAGGATACGACGTAAAGCTCGCGGGCAGAAGCGACGAGGTAGACAGAAAAGGCTTGACCGTAGTGCCGAGCGTAGGACCCGCGTCTGAGGCTTCGGCGAAATCGATACTTAAACTTAACGCGGACGTTGTTATCGCCGACGATACGATAAATCCCGATACAAAAAAACAGCTTATAAAAGAAGGCGTACCTGTTATAATTCCCGAGAAAACCTCTGTCCCGAAGGAGATAAAAAAGGTTTATTCTCAGCTCGGCGAGGTCTTAGGCGGCAGTATTACGGGCAAGTCTGAGGGAGCAAAGGCGTTTGACGAGCTTTTTGAGGAGCTTAACGACGTTAAGAACGCTATAGCCGAGAAGGATATAGTAAAGACCGTATGCTATCTTTACGCTGAGGACGGTAAAATAAAAACTATGAACGCGGGTACCTGGGGCGCGAAAATCCTCGACTTTACGGGCGCGGAAAATGTCTTTAAAAATGAGGAAAGCCCGATAGTTACGCGCAGGAACCTCTTGCTTTCCAATCCCGATTTTATATTCTGCGCGGATAAGCGGGTTGCGTATTACCTGCGCGACCACAAAATCCTTAAGCGGCTTAACGCGCTTAAAAAGGATATCCACGTTATTAAGCTCGACGATATAAACTCTCAGGGCGGCGTTGCTATGGACGCGCTCGAGAAAATGCTCAGATATATGTACCCCGAGGAGTTTGACTGATGGCTCATACTGTTAAGCATTTTCTGATAATTACGCACCACCGCCATAAGGTTATCGCTAACTGTTTCCGCGCGGGGATCCCGCTCAGGGGACTTTTGCACGACCTCTCAAAATACTCGCCTACGGAGTTTATCCCAGGAGCCAAGCATTATCTCGGCAACCGTTCACCGAATGAGGGTGAGCGCGAGGACTACGGCTATTCTAAGGCGTGGATGCATCATAAAGGCAGAAACCGCCACCATTTCGAGTATTGGACGGATTACGACCCAAAGACTAAGAAAATGTCGGGCGTAAAAATGCCGCGAAAGTATCTTATAGAGATGTTCTGCGACCGAGTCGCGGCGAGTAAGATTTATAATAAAGACAAGTATACCGACTCAAAGCCTCTCGAGTATTTTTTAAGAGGCAGGGATAACCGAGGCGCGCTGATCCACCCCGAAACCTCGGACGAGATAGAATATCTGCTTCGTATGCTTGATAAAAAGGGCGAAAAGGAAACTTTCCGCTATATAAGAAAGATAAGGAGAAACGGCAATGTCAAAGGTGAATGATACAATCAACGCTATGACTGAATATTTCCGCGGAGACGTAAAGCGTATCCAGCATTTTATGAAGGTATATACAATAGCCCGTACTATAGGACTTAACGAAAAACTCCCCGAGGATATCCAGTATCTGCTGGAGATCGCGGCGATAACTCACGATATCGGAATTAAGCTCAGCGAGGAAAAGTACGGTTCATCCCTCGGCGAGCTTCAGGAGCAGGAGGGACCGCCCGAGGCGGAAAAGCTGCTCGACAGACTCGGCTTCGACGAGGAGTTTATCGACAAGGTATGTTACCTTATCGCTAATCACCATACATATAAGGGTATCGACAACGCGCCTTACAGAATTCTTGTAGAGGCGGACTTCCTCGCGAATATTTATGAGGATCATATCAGTATGGACTTAGCCCGTAACGTTAAGGATAAGATTTTCAGAACCGAGTCGGGAATTAAGATGTTTGAGCAGATGTACGGGGTTTAAATAAGAATTAAGAGTTAAGAAAAAAATAATCAAAAAATTCAAAAAATCTCTTGACAAATAAATGTCAAAGTGATATAATAGTTTGGTCGTCAAGAGATGACAGTTGGTGTCGATGACGCAGGGGGTCCACCTGTTCCCATACCGAACACAGAAGTTAAGCCCTGTGGTGCCGAAGATAGTTGGCTGGCGACGGCCTGTGA
>CAJOHT010000138.1 GCA_905234305.1 uncultured Ruminococcus sp.
AGCTGTTAAAAAGTTATGAGGGGATAACGGGGCTTAAGACTGGTACTACCGACGACGCGGGATGCTGTATGAGCGCTACCGCCGAAAGAAACGGACTTTCGCTTATTGCGGTAGTTTTAGGATGCGACAGCGGAACCGCGCGTTTTGGTGATTGCGCCGCGTTGCTCGACTACGGTTTTGCGAATTATACGGTTAAGAAACTCGATTTGCCCGAGAAAGCCGAGGGCAAGGTCAAAGTTAAAGGCGGTATGAAGGATACGCTGTATTTAAGGTGCGAAAAGCCAGGCTCAATGATAGTAAGCCGAAGAGCGGGAGAGAATTTCCTTACGGAATGCAAAATAAAAAAGGATATAGAGGCGCCTGTTAAGGCGGGCGATGTTGTAGGCGAAGTTAATTATTATTCCAATAAAGAATTATTAAAAAGCTGCAAGATTACTGCGAAGAATACTATAGAGAAAATGACGTTTAATTCAGTAATCTCCGCGGTATGTAAAGCAATCACAGCGCTTTAGCTTTTTAGAGTGGGAAGTAGGAAGTGGTAAGTGGTAAGAACTAAAAGCCGACTGCAGGGAAATATAAAAAAAGTGTTGCATACGGTCTTGTTTTATGTTAAAATACTCTTAACAATATGCAAATATGAGTTACTATAATATTTGTTAGGAGGCAATACTATGTCAACAAAATTAATCGACAAATATCTTAACGGTTTTGTAGGCGAGGACGAGTACAAGGGTATTGAGGCTCAGGTCAAAAATGCTCATAAGGCTCTCCACGACGGAACAGGACTCGGCAACGATTTTATCGGCTGGGTGAATCTTCCGACCGACGAGTTTTCCCGTATAAAGAAAGCTGCCGAAAAGATAAAAAAGGATACCGACGTGTTCGTAGTAATCGGTATCGGCGGTTCATATCTCGGTGCGAGAGCGGCTATCGAGTTTTTAACCTCTCCTAATTATAACGCGCTCGCTAAGGATACTCCTCAGATTTACTTTACGGGTAATTCTATAAGCTCTTCGGCGCTTGCCGATATTATCGAGCTTTGCGAGGGCAAGGACGTTTCCATTAATATGATTTCAAAATCGGGCACTACTACCGAACCCGCTATCGCGTTCAGAGTATTCCGCGATATGCTCGAGAAAAAATACGGTAAAGATGGCGCTAAGGAGCGTATCTACTGTACAACAGATAAGGCGAGAGGTACTTTAAAGCAGCTTGCCGATAAAGAAGGCTACGAAACTTTCGTAGTTCCTGACGACGTAGGCGGACGTTATTCCGTGCTTACTGCTGTAGGACTTCTTCCAATCGCTGTAGCGGGAGCCGATATTGACGCGCTTATGGCTGGAGCTAAAAAAGCTCAGGATGAGTTTAATAACGACGACCTTTATTCTAATGACTGTTATAAATACGCCGCGTTAAGAAATATCCTTTATAATAAGGGCTATTCTACCGAGATTATGGTAAGCTACGAGCCTGCGTATACTCTTATGAATGAGTGGTTTAAGCAGCTTTACGGCGAGTCCGAGGGTAAAGATAAGAAGGGTATTTTCCCCGCGAGCGTTATCTTCTCCACCGATCTCCATTCGCTCGGTCAGTACATTCAGGACGGCAGACGTAATCTTTTTGAGACTGTTGTTCTTTTTGAAAAATGTAAAAAAGAAATTACGCTCGGCGAGGATCCGACTAATGTTGACGGACTTAACTTCCTTACGGGCAAGACTATGGGATTTGTAAATCAGAAGGCGTTTGAGGGTACCGTACTCGCTCATAACGACGGCGGCGTTCCGAATATTGTCCTTGATGTTGAGGAAATGGACGAAAGCAACCTCGGTTATCTTATTTACTTCCTTGAGAAGGCTTGCGCTATTTCGGGATATATTCTCGGCGTTAATCCCTTTAATCAGCCAGGTGTAGAGAGCTACAAGAAGAATATGTTCGCTCTTCTCGGCAAGCCCGGTTATGAGGACGCTAAGGCGGAACTCGAAGCGAGATTAAAGTAATTTCTAAGAAAAAATAAGGAGGAGTAAAAGTTATGGTTACTTTACTTATCGGAAAAAAAGGTTCAGGAAAAACAAAAAAGCTCATTCAGCTCGCTAACGAGGCGGTTGCCGCTTCTCAGGGCAACGTAGTCGTTGTTGAAAAAGGAGCTAAGCTTACCTACGATATTACTTCTAAAGCGCGCCTTATCGATACCGACCAGTATCAGATAAAAGGCTATGATATGCTCTTCGGATTCTTAAGCGGAATCTGCGCGGGCAATTATGACGTTACCGACGTTTTGATCGACTCTACATTCAAGATTTGTCCCGAGGCTGTCGGAGGACTTGACGGCTTCACTAAAAAGCTCCAGGATTTAAGCGAGAACTCAAACGCTGATTTCGTAGTTCTTATCTCCGCGGCAGAAGAGGATATCCCGAGCGATTTAAATGTAGTTTGCGAGAAAATGTAATTTTCTATCATTAATTTTTTAGGGCAAAGGGTTAAGGGGGAAAGGGCAAAGGCGAAAGTTTACTATATTCTTAGCCAATAGCTTAAAAATAAAAAATATACTGTTGAAAAAATCAATATAATGGTATATAATTATAATCGCGCGGAAAAAGCGCGAAAAACTATGAAAGCTGAGAAAGATTACTATGAAAAATTTTTTGAAACTATCCTTTGCGGCTTTATTGACCGCTCTTATGATTGCTGTATCCGTTTTACCCGCATTCGCGGCGAACGAGCTTGCTGTTAACGGCAAGGCTAAGGCGAATAAGGGCGATACTGTCACCTATACTCTTAAATTAGGCGACTGCACCGAAAAGCTCGAAGGAATACAGATGTATATATTCTACGACAGAAACTTGCTTGAGATTGACGAGTCTTCCCTGGAGATTCCCGAGCTTAAGGGTGCTGTATATAACGCTAAATATAAAGACGGAATCGCGTTTAACTGGACAAGCGTTACCGATTTGGTGAGCTTCGAGAAACCAAAAATTCTTATTACGGTCGATTTTAAGGTTAAGAAAACGAATTTAAGTACGGATATTTCATATTTTATTACCGAGATGTACGGAAAAGATATGACTTATTTAAAATCCTTTACTCTTACTAACGATGTAAGCGTTAACGGCAAAAAGGTTATAAAGAACGAAACTCCCGTCCTCAGCAAAAACTCTAAGTACAATAACGAGTATCAGGGTTCGCTCGTCAATTACGCCGACGGTAAGGGCGAGAAGAACGGCTCAGGAAAGAATCACGTTCAGGTAACAGGCGTAACTACAAATAACAATATTGCTCAGGCTGATACAGACGCTACTAATGTTACTAAGGGCGATGGTACCTCGACTACTACTATCATTGTAGTTCTCGGAATTACGCTGGCTGTAATAGCGATTATTATTCTTGTAATCTTAAGACGTCATTTTACGAAGGATACCGACGGAAACGCTGAGGAATAACCGCTTTAGTAAGAAGGGCGATTTTAAAAGAATTTGACGTTGTCAAAAATCAACAAATACAACACACAATCTTTGTGCAGAATAACGATGGTTTTTAAGAAAAAAATTATTGCGAAATTGTTACCATTATTGTATAATAACATTAATAGGACTATGTATAACTATGTCTTAAATTATTAATTACTTGGAGGAGATTTTCATTATGAAAAGAGTATTTGCTATCGCTTTAGCAGTAGTTATGGTATTATCCATGGCTGTTATCGCGGTTTCCGCAGCAGAAGTTAACGATTCTAACGTTGGTGCTGACAGCAACAATTCAGCGGGCGCTGATACTTCTAGCTCGACTTCAGGCTCGGGTAATAAGGTTTACTTCGACGCAAGCGGCTGGAAGAATGTTTCTATCGTATATTGCCATATCTGGAAAAGAGGCGGCGACGCTTTTTTCGCATGGCAGGCTAAGAAGGAAAAATGTACACCCGAAGGCGGCACAAAGTATTCCTATGATATCGATACTTTAACACAGTCTACAACACTTTCAGGCGGTCTTCAGTCAGGTGAGGATTACTGCATTATCTTCAGTGCTAATACACTCGTTCAGACATACGACTGTACTTTCAGCAAAGCTTGCGTAGGCGATACTGCTAAGCTCACCGGTAAGAAGGTTGAGAACCCTGTTGACTCCGAGAAGAAGGCTGACGAGGTAGTATGGACTAAGAACAGCGGTTCTTACGGCCCCCACCTTGCTTTCACATCTATCGGTAACATCGTTGGTTCTAAGCTTTGCCCGAATGAGAAAGGCATAGAGGTTATCGGCGACTGGCTCCCGACATATTACAACAGTAAGTTTGTAAAGCCCGTTGACGCTCTTGCTAAGGCTTATCCGAAATTCGGTATCAAGACTGCTCAGGATATTCAGGATGTATACGCTTATATCCTCAACAAGAAGACTGGTCAGGATGAAAAAGCTATGAAGAAGATTCTTGAGGACGCTTTCAAGAAGGCTTATCCTTCACAGGGAGCGACTAAGATCGACGAGCAGAAGGCTGAGAGCGAAGCTAAGGATATCGCTAACAACGGCGGTCACGTATCAAGCGGCGGTTCTTCAAGCTCAAGTTCAAGCAGCAGCTATTCTGGCGGCGGTTCGTCCAATAGCTCGGGTTCAGGTTCTGACGGCGAAGAAGATACAATCTTCTTTATTCTCGCTGGCGTAATGCTCACAGCAGCAGGCGTTATGTTCGTAACGCGCAGAAGAAGAACTGAATAATTAAATCGATAACAAAGGCTTCCGAGAGGAAGCCTTTTTTATAATTTATACTGTATTTTTAAAAAAGATATGATATAATACCGATAAAGGATAAATACTTATCAAAAGAAGGTTCTTGATATGAATCATACGCTAAAAAAACTGATGTCCGTTATTCTTGTATTCATAATCTTCTCGTTTTCAATTTTAATGTAACGGATAAAGAAATGTGGGATTTCTTATGTGTGCCATATAATCAACCTCCTTAAATTTTTACAAAAAAAGAGCCAACCGTTTCTAACTTAATGAAACGATTGGCAGTTTTATTTAACTATAGGGAAGAGGGAAAACTTTTCAAATTTGTTTAAAGATGTTGTTTATTGATTGTTCAACTCCTAAAATCGATGAAAATTGCGTTTGGATATCTGTCGGGAACTATTGAAAAAGTAGTCCTTGAAAAATTGAAAAAAGCCCGATAAAATCGAGCTTTTTTGGGGTGACATCTATTTTGTTCCCCCTTTTATGGCAGGGGCAGAAGGACTTGAACCCACGGCACGCGGTTTTGGAGCGGCTGAACAAACGTTTGCAAAATGTTGTTTTGCCCAGTGTTTAAGCCATTCTTGAAAAACAAAAAAGCACCAAAATCGAAATTGATGCTTTTTTGATGATATAATATTTTCTTATAATAATTTGATGATTTGATAGCCGAGTTTTGCTCGGTGTTTTTTTATGGAAAAACTATTGCTAAGCGAGCTGCCAAACCTCAGTTCGTTTGGTGTATCAAAAACTGATATGGAGTAAACCTGCTAAGAAAAGTCAAGTGTTTTTAAGAAAAAAAGTTAAGAATTTTTCAAATCGTATAAGAAGGCATTACGAAAAGAGCGGCAAAAGATTG
>CAJOHT010000139.1 GCA_905234305.1 uncultured Ruminococcus sp.
GAACGGAAAGTTAAGGATATAAGCGATTCCGAAAGCATATACAAACGGGGTTAAAATCTCCGCAAAAGAACATATCCCCTTCCAGATAACAGGCACGTTATCCTTAATAAAAAGCAGGAAAACCGCAAATATGATGCAGATAAGAATACCCGCCATTTTGTTGAATTGTTTCTTCATTTATAAACCATCCTTTCGAATGTATTTAGAAAAGTGACATCTGAGCGCTTTCAGGTAAATCGCCCATAGCGCCGCATTCCTTAAGCGCCTCGAAAACGGTTTTGGACGCCTTTGA
This sequence comes from uncultured Ruminococcus sp., assembly GCA_905234305.1. Lineage (GTDB taxonomy): Bacteria > Bacillota > Clostridia > Oscillospirales > Acutalibacteraceae > Ruminococcoides. The sequence continues at coordinate 293 of CAJOHT010000139.1, forward strand.
CTTCATCTGAAGCTCCTCTATCGAGAGAAAATCGCCCTTAGAACAGCATTCCTCGAGAGAAATCGCCGCGGATTCGCCGACTCCCGACAGAGCGCAGAAAGGCATACGTATCTTACCGTCCTCGACGCAGAATGTTTTAGCCTTGGATTTATAGATATTTATAGGAAGCATCTCTACTCCTCTCGCCATCATCTCGTTGACGATCTGAAGCATTCCGTACTCCGCGTTATCCTTAGCGGAAGCCTCGTAACTCATCTGCTTGATGTTGCGCATTTTCTCTACGACAGCGTCTCTGCCTTTCATTACGGTAGCTCCGTCAAAATTATCGTTACGTACCGTAAAGTACGCCGCGTAATACTCAACAGGCTTATGAACCTTATACCAGCCTAGTCTTAAGGCGGCGATCATATACGCCGCGGCGTGAGCCTTAGGGAACATATACTTGATCTTCAGGCAGGATTCAACATACCATTTAGGAACATTATGCTCTTCAAACGCTTTAAAATGCTCATCGTTAAACATTTTTTTAGCTTTACCCTTACGGGTGATTTCCATAATTTTAAACGCCATGCTCGGCTCCAAGCCCATATGGAGCAGATAGGTCATAATCGAGTCACGAGTACCTATAACTTCGGAAATCGTACAGGTTCCCTGTTTAATAAGCTCCTGAGCGTTGCCGAGCCATACATCGGTACCGTGGGATAGTCCCGAAATCTGCAGTAAATCAGAAAAAGTCTTAGGCTGAGCCTCGATAAGCATACCTTTTACAAAGTCGGTTCCGCATTCGGGAATCGAAAGCGTACCCGTTTCAAAGGAAATATCCTCGGCTGAAACGCCGAGAGCTTTCGTCGAAGTAAACAGCGACATAACGTCGGGGTCGCTCATACTTACCTTCATTACGGGAATTCCAGTAAACTCCTCGAGATAATGGTAAATCGTCGGAACATCGTGTCCGAGTTCATCGAGCTTCGTAATAGTGTCATGGATTGAATGGAAGTCGAAGTGAGTTGTTATATTATCGCTCTTTACGTCGTTGGCGGGATGCTGTACGGGACAGAAATCATAAATATCGTATCCCTTCGGAACTACTACCATTCCGCCGGGATGCTGACCCGTGGTACGCTTTATATCGGTACATCCGATAGCAAGACGCTTTTCCTCAGCTTTATGGTAGGAAAGATTATTCTCTTCCTCGTATTTCTTTACAAAACCTATTGCCGTTTTATCGGCTACGGTCGAAATCGTACCCGCCTTGAATACGTGGTCTCTGCCGAATAATTCCTCGGTATAGCGATGCGCCTTCGACTGGTACTCGCCGCTGAAGTTAAGGTCTATATCGGGGACCTTATCTCCCTTGAATCCGAGGAAGGTTTCAAAGGGTATTTCGTGACCGTCTCTGTCCATAGGAGTACCGCATTCGGGACAGTTTTTAGGCGGCATATCAAATCCCGAGCCGTATTCGCCGTTCTCGAAAAACTCGCTGTGGCAGCAATTAGGACATACATAATGCGGACACAAGGGGTTAACCTCGGAAATACCCGACATAGTCGCGACGAACGACGAGCCTACGCTTCCTCTCGAGCCGACAAGATAACCGTGAGCCTCGCTGTCAGCAACTAGCTTCTGAGCAGTCATATAAAGAACGGAATATCCGTATTTATTAATAGCGTCAAGTTCTTTCTTTAAGCGGGCTTCCACGATCGGCGGCAGAGGGTCGCCGTATTTTTTCTTTGTCCTCTCCCAGGTAATATCGTTAAGCTGCTGCTCTGCTCCCTCGATAAAGGGAGGGAAATTACCGTCTGGAATAGGTTTTATACTCTCAATGCTGTCGGCGATTTTGTTTGTATTTTCAACAACAATCTCATAAGCCTTATCCTTACCGAGATACGAAAACTCCTCCAGCATTTCGGCGGTGGTTCTGTAATATAGCGGAGCCTGCTCCTTAGCGTCGGAATAACCCTGTCCCGCCTGAAGTATCATACGGAAATCAGCGTCCGTAGGCTCCATAAAATGAACGTCGCAGGTAGCTACAACAGGTATATTAAGTTCCTCGCCTAGCTTTACGACCTGGCGGTTCAGATCCTCTAAATCTTTTTCACTTTTAAGCTGTCCGCTTCTTACAAGGAAACGGTTATTACCCGTTGGCTGAACCTCAAGGTAATCGTGGAATTTAGCGATTTTTCGTATTTCATCCTTAGACTTACCGCCGATAATCGCGCGGATAAGCTGACCAGCCTCACAGGCGGAGCCGATAATTAAGCCCTCCCTGTGTTTAACAAGCTCGGATTTAGGAATACGCGGTTTTTTATAAAAATAATTAAGATGACTGTAGGATATAAGTTTATAAAGATTCTTTAAGCCCGTAAGATTTTTAACGAGAATAATCTGGTGATATGTAGGCAGCTTTTTAAAATCTCCGCCTACGATCTTAGTATTTATATCCTTAACCTCAAATATATTATAATCATTTTTAAGTCTTTTACAAAGCTCGATGAAAATGTTCGCAAGCATCTGAGCGTCGTCGGTAGCACGATGATGATTAAACTCCCCGAGTCTTAAATACTTAGCGACCGTATCTAGCTTACAGTTTTTAATATCATTTAAAATATTTCGGCAAATCACTACCGTGTCGATTGAAGTACAATTATATTTTATGCCCATATTTTCGCAGGCGACGCGTATAAAGCCCGTATCAAACGGAGCGTTATGCGCAACAAGAATATTGCCGTCGGCAAATTCAAGAAAGGCTTTAACAGCTTCGGACTGGGACGGCGCGTCCTTAACCATAGAATCGTTAATACCCGTAAGCTTGGTGATTTTAGCGGGAATAGGCATCTCGGGATTAACAAAGGTAGAGAATGTATCCTTATCCTTACGTGCCGATAAGCCTGTGGTCTCAATATCAAAACAGATAAAGGTGCCGTCTAAGCTCTCATTCTGTTCACCAGCAACAGACTCAACGAGATCATCGATAAAATACGCCTCGGTACCGTAAATAATTTTAATCTTTTCCCCGTCTTTATTAATTGAAGCAGCGGTATTCATCGCCTCGGGGAACGCCTGAGCAACACCGTGGTCGGTAATCGCGATAGCGGGATGTCCCCACTGTGCCGCTCGTTTAATCAGCTTGCTTGCGGGAGTCATACCGTCCATCTGGGACATATTGGTATGTAGATGAAGCTCAACGCGCTTTTTAGGCGCATTATCGACTACCTTAACCTTCTCTGCCGTAGAAATACTACGCGCGTTTATAACAGTTCCGCCGAAGAATTTGTCGAACTCCACGTCGCCGCTTACAACAATAGCGTCGCCGACCTTTATTTTTTCGACAATCGCGGTACTGTTAATCGGACCAAATACCTTAACAGTAATCGAACCCGTATAGTCGGTAATATCGATTGTAATTATGTTTTTATCGCCCGAACGCGTTACCTTTTTCTCAAAAGCGAAAACATCGCCCCAAACGCTTACCTTGCCCGAGTCATAAGCAACCTCGGAAATAGGAATAACCTTTCCCCTGTCTACCCTGCCGTAAAGCGGACGTACAGAGGTCGGGATAATCTGCGGAGTAAGGAATTTGCCCTTGCGGATTTCAATTTCCTGCGCTTTATTTTCAGCACGTTTTTCGGCATTTTGCTTAGCGGAAGTTTCTTCTTCCTCAAACATCTGCGCAATTTTTTCGAGATTTTCTCTATGCAGTTTCTTTTCGGTATTCTGCTGAGCTTCAATATACTCCTTGCTTTCGCCGTCTATAACAGTCATACCGCTATAAGAAATCTTAATCTCGCGGTTAAACTCGTTATAAATAAGGCGGGTAAGCTCAGCGTCAAAACCGACACTGTCCAAAAGCGCTTTTCCGCCATTATTCAAGGAGATATTAAGAGTGTCCCCGTTTAAAACAACCTCGCTGTTTTTAAAGGTTCCGTTGATTCGGGGAATACTGTATTTTAGTTCATAAACAAGCTCGTTAAAATAATCGGCGCAAAAAAGCTCACTCGAAAAGCGTGGTAAAATACTAACCTTTCCGAGCGCTAACGGGGAATTTTTTAAGATGTTCTCAGCTCTGTGGATATCCTCCCTGCGAACTAGCTCCGAAAAACAAGCGGTAAACTCAACCGTTCTTAAAGCGGGATTAACACTTATATTGTCAATTTCGGCGTTATATACCGCGGGAGCTATTAAGTTTTCTTCAACATAAGTTCCAAATATTTCCCTGAATTTTTTCATTATACTTCCTTAAAAATTATTAATCTTCTTTATATATCTCATCAATCAAAGCGTCAACCAGCTTATCCTCGCTGACCTTATAAAGGATTTCTCCCTTTTTGAATATAAGACCCATACCGTCGCCGCCCGCGATACCGAAATCAGCCTCACGTGCTTCTCCAGGACCGTTTACTACACAGCCCATAACCGCGACTTTGATATTCTTTTTACAATCACGAAGGCGCTCCTGAACCTCATTAGCAAGCGAGATAAGGTCAATTTTAGTTCTTCCGCAGGTCGGGCAGGATACGAACTGTACGCCTCCCTTTTCGATATCAAGCGCCTTAAGTAAATCCTTAGCCGCGTAAATCTCGCGTACAGGGTCGGCAGTTAACGAAACGCGGATCGTATCCCCGATACCGTGTATAAGAAGCGAACCTATACCCGCGGAGGATTTTATTATTCCGAGCCTTTCGGTACCCGCCTCGGTAACTCCGAGGTGAAGCGGATAATCACACCTTTCGCTCGCAAGCTCATAAGCCTTTACCATTGTGGAAACAGTTGAGCTTTTCATCGAAAGAACAATATTGTTAAAGTCAAATTTTTCAAGTAATGAAGCGTGGTAAAGCGCGCTGTCGCAAAGCGCTTCGGCGGTTGGCGAGCCGTATTTTTTGAGTATTTCCTTCTCTAATGAACCGCTGTTAACTCCGATTCTGATAGGAATATTTTTATTGGCGCAGGCGTCGGCAACAGCCTTTACCCTGTCGTCGGAGCCGATATTACCAGGATTAATGCGGATTTTATCTATACCAGCCTCGACAGCCTCAAGCGCCAGCTTATAATCAAAATGAATATCAGCTACTATCGGCACACTGACCGCTTCTTTTAAAGCTGGAATAAGTTTAACAGCTTCCTTATTCGGTATAGCGGCGCGGATAATCTCGCAGCCTGCTTTCTCAAGAGCTACAGCCTGCTCAACGCTGCCTTTTATATTTTCGGCAGGTACATTAAGCATCGACTGAACGCTTACTTTAGCGCCTCCGCCTATTTTCACATTACCTGCTGTTACCTGAATTTTACTTCCCATAACTATCCTCCGTTAGCAAACGGCAGTAACTGCCATACATCCTTAACCGTAATAACCGCCATAAACAACAGCAGTAAACCCAGTCCGATTCCGTTGACGATCCGCTCGACTCTGCGCGGTATCGGCTTTTTGAATACAAGCTCAATAAGCAGGAATAAAAACCTTCCGCCGTCAAGCGCGGGGAACGGCAGCATATTGAATATACCGAGGTTCACCGAAATCAGCATCATCATATATAAAATATTGTTGAACGCGTCGAGGAAGCTCTTCTCAAGCCCCTTTGACGCTACCTGAGTAATAGCCGAGGCGGATCCTACAGGTCCCGAAATATCCTTAA
>CAJOHT010000140.1 GCA_905234305.1 uncultured Ruminococcus sp.
AGTTTCCGCTGAAGCTGTTTCAGTTGTTTCAGAAGCTGTTGTCGCCTCTGTATTTTCAGTAGTAACGTCAGTTTCCGCTGAAGCTGTTTCGGGTTCAGTCGCTGTGGTTTCGGGTACGGTAGTTTCCTCTATGGGTTCCGTTGTTTCCTCGGTTTCCTCAGTCTCCTCGGGAGGATCGTTCCAGTCGCCGACAAATACGTTTATTTCCTTTTTGCTGACACTATCAATGCCTTTTTCGATATTTTCTATAGTAAACGTCGCGCGGTTAATAACAGTAAGCGTATCAGTCTGACCCGCTCTGTTAGACCAGTTCTTAAGGGGTTCGCCGTTAAACGCCGCGAAAATAACATTATTGCAAAGCTCGTCGAAAGAAACTAAACCGTCAGCATTAACGCCCTTGATCCAATGTCCGGGAGCGCCGCCGTCATTCCATGTCCAAGCGTACCAGTCGCCCTTGCCCTTCGCGGCGCCTGGGTCTAATAACGCGGTACTTTCGCCGATATCAACCGCTGTAGTTTCATCAGGATCATTTTCGGGAACATCGGGAACGTCTACGCCGCCTGACCATTCGCCTACATAATCTTTTTCAGGTTTACCGCCTAAATCAACGCCATCAACTCTTTTTGAGATAGAATATGTGCCGCCGTCCTTGACCTTTAAAGCGGTTGTTTGGGCAATTCGGTTGCTCCAAGTTTCAGCGTCGGGCTCACCGTCGAAGGCAGCGAAAACAACTCGGTTATTAAGACCTGTAAAGGTTACTGTTGAACCTGAAACAACGCCCTTAACAAATTTTCCGTTAAGCTCGTCTAAAGTCCATGACCAAGCGTACCAATCGCCGTCACCGACAAAAGTGCCTGCATTTACTGTAGCAACAAACTGACCTTCCTTATGACCCGAAGGATTATCGGGAGTTATGGGAGCTATCTCGGGAACCTCGGTTCCGCCTGACCACGCGCCTTCGTATTTCTGCTCATCTTTATCGGTAATAGTAAAAGTGCCGCCGTCTCTGAGCTTTAATTCGCCAGTCTCGGCAACTTTATTCTCCCATTTTTCTTTAGGCTCACCTGTAAAGGTCGCGAAATTAACTCTGTTGCAAAGTTCCGTAAATGTAACTTTATTACCAGACATAGTACCCTTTACAAAATGTCCTGGGTATCCGTTATTTGTCCATGTCCACGCATACCAATCGCCGTTGGATGTAAAACGACCAGTATCCAGAGTAGCGGTATAGGTACCTTCCTTGCTCGGATCGCCGTATACGACAGTCGCATCCGTCGTATCTTCCCCGTTGTTAGTTCCTGTACCATCGTCGCCCCAGACTAAAGCAACGTAAACATCTTTTTTCCCTTCTTTGTCCTTTACGGTTTCCCCGTTCAGCCAATATCCCTCAACATTTTTGTTATACGCGATATCCTGAGTCTGGTTGCCGTTATCTTTGTCGTTGAAAATAATATTCCAACCCTGAGGGCAAAGCGCCTCATAGTTATCGGAACCTAATCCGTTATCGCCTATTTTCGTCATCTCGACTCCAGGCCACTGGGCATTCTCATTACCCTCGCCGCCATTTCCTGTCCACGCGTACATGTATACTTTCGACCATTTTAAGTTGTTTGTAAACTTAACGGTAGAGTTACTTGCCGCCGCGGACGCAACAACTGTTACTAAAGATACTAACATAAGAATCGATAGCAACACCGCGATGCTTTTCTTTAAAAGTTTCATTTTTCCCTCCTAAATTACCTTTTTGCTTTTTATTTGGAAATAAATCCTTATCTATTCTAACACATATTAGCGGATTTGGCTTAACTAACTTTCACAAAAATCAAGTCGGCTCTTTGTACAATTCGCACAAAGAGCCGACACTTTTTATCGATTTGTCAACATTATTTAGTTTTCACGGAGCCAACGGTTGACCAAGTTGAATATAACTTTTTACCGTTTTCGTTCCTGTAAGCGCGCACGCGCACATAGTATTTTTTATTTGATTTCAGCTTTTTTACAACCGCTGATTTAGCGTATTTTTTAAGCGTTACGGTTTTAGCCGACTTAAAATTGCTCTTAAGCGAATACTTGATTTTTAATCCCGAGGCTCCCGAGATTTTATTCCAGCTTACCTTAAAGCCCTTAGCCGTTCCCTTCAGCTTTATTTTTCCGAACGGTTTTTTGTCGGGACCTTTCGACGGTTTCTCAAACACCTGCCCGCATACCGAGCATTTATAGCCCGCGGTACTTCCCGATTTAAAATGGGTAGCCTTTACGGTTTCACCTATCGATTCTATCATATGATTCAAGACTCCAAGCTCGATATTGTCGGGATCAATAAGAGTATCTCCTATTTCGTTAAGATAATCAAGTCCGCATTCCGAGCAATGCCAATATTCCCTGCTGCCTGTTTTTGTACAGGTAGGCTCAACTCCCTCATGGTGAGTCATTTTATGGGCGAGCATCGGAATCTCTTCCTCGTTAATATGACCGCAGATTTTACACTTATTCCTGATAATTCCGCTGCTTGTACAAGTAGCTTCTGTTTTTGACACGACCTCATACTCATGCTCGCAGATTATAACTAACGGGAATACTTCGGTTTTACCTAAAGCTGTAACACTCAGCTGAGTTTCGCCAAGCTGGGTTCCGATAATCTTGCCGTCCTTTAACTGAGCGAAATCAGGATCGCCGACAGAAAAAGTTTTCTCAACATCCAATGCACATTTTACTCCAGGGAAATTATCCTGCACCTTTACCGATACAGTTATATCGGAAAGCTCGGACTCTTTAGTATACTTTGCTACTACCTTATCGCCGCCCGCTGAAATTGAGACATCGCCTATAAGAGCGGTGCTTAACTTTATCGGAACTTCCGCGGACTCGTTAAGTGCGTCGGTTACTTTGTTATCGATTTTATCGGTGTTCGCAAAAAGCTCTACCCAGTAATCGACCGAATTGTATGTAACGTGGCCGATACCTACGACGTTATAGTCGGAGGACAGCATATTCCTCCTGTGACCCTGACCCGCGTATTTTTCGTCGTCCTCGCGAAGCAGCTTATTAGCGCCGCTTGCGGAAGCGGCTCCCGCGGTAATATTCTCCCCGAAATTGACTCCGCTATAAAGGAATTCTTCAAACGCGGTAAAACATATTGTATTATC
>CAJOHT010000141.1 GCA_905234305.1 uncultured Ruminococcus sp.
TGGCAGTACTAATAGGTCGAGGGCTTGACCAAAAAGAAAAGCCGAGACTCGAAGCCTTTAATTAGCGACCGACGACAACTAATTTAGAAGCAGTTGAAACTGCGGATAAATTAGGGGAGTTGTAGCTAATTAAAGAATAGCGAAGAGTTACGAGGCTAGACAGCGTAAGCTGTGAGTTTAGGTTCGAGCTTGTTAACTCTCCTTTTCCAATTCTTTATTCAGTTTTGAAGGTACTTAATACCTTTTAAGAACGTCGTTATAAACGGCGTTTTCTTTTTGTCAGAATATACTGATTGACAACCATATTAAACAATGCTAAAATTTAATTAATAAAAATTTACGAAAGGAAGCAATTATTATGAAAAAATTTCTTTCTGTTATTTTGACTGCGGTTATGATAATCGGTATTGTTATTATTCCTGTTACCGCAAACGCCGCTACAACTTCATTTAATCTTGTATTAGAGCAGACATACTCGGGTAAAATTGAGGAAGCGACTGGGATAAATGCGCTGCTTTCGCAGAATTCGCACGAGTACACTTTTACAATGGATAAATCCGCTAATGTAGCGATTGCCGTTTACTCTGAAACCACTTCGATGACATGGTCATTATCAAGCACTGATTACAGCGTAAATACGGGCTCGCAAAAAATTCCTATGGCGGCGCTTTGTTACCTTCCTAAGGATAAAACCTATAAGCTCACAGTATCGGGCGCGGGTACATACGCGCTTCTGGTTAAGATGAGCGATCCCGATAAGATTTCAATGAAATCAAAATCTTATAAAGCTACTACAACCGAGGCTAAAAAGATACCGTTTACTTTTACAGGCACAAAGGATTACGCAAAGGATAATCTGCGCTTAAAAAACAGCAAAAGTAAAGTTGCCGACGCTAGTATTTCAATTGACTCAGACAACTCGGGTACGCTTACGATCAAGCCCAAATACATCGGCAAAACCGTTATCACATACGGAGTTCACGGCTATTGGTTCGTAGCCAAGGGCGATAAGGCGAAAGCTCCAAAGCCCGCTGGTGTAAGCAAGCCGAAGTGGAAATCCTCAAAAAAGAGTATCGCTACCGTTAACAAAAAGACGGGTAAAATTTACGCTAAAAAGGGCGGTAAGGTGACAATCATCGCGAAAAAGGGAAAGGTTTCCTATAAGCTCACTACCGTAATAACCGATTATATTAAGCTCGGAAAGAAAACTTACAGAAAAATCAAGGAACAGGTTAATAATCCCGATAAACTTAAAATATATAACGTATATAAGGGTTATTCAAAGCAGATAGATACCTCCCGTAAAATTCCCGTTGTTGTAGTTGACTACGGCAGCACAAACGCTAACGGAGCTATGATTAGAAATAAGATAATGGCTTTCTATAACGAGGTTATGGAGCCGCAGTTTGCTAACGGCTGGAGCATCGATAATATCATCGGAAGAAAGTCAATTAAACCGAGTAAAATTAAATAAGATTTATTATCGGAGGGCAGCTCAAAACTGAGCTGTCCTCTTATTGATAAGTTCAAAGTGAAAATTCATTAAAAATTTTTTAGAAAACTTGAAACTTTTTCGGGATTATCTGACACTACTATAGTGTAAGAGAGATTTAGAAAGTGTATTTGTCTCAAAGGAGAGAAGGTTATGAAAGCAAAAATTTTGTTATTCGCGGCTATGGCGGTTGGAACAGGCGCTGTAGCGATATGTATGAATTTTATTTTGAAGTATTAAAAGAGATAATTTTGCCTGTTCCTTAAAAGGATTCATATACAGAAAAGCGGCTGACCTTATACGAAAGGTCAGCCGTTTTTCACGTTAATAGGGGAGAGTTTTAATAAACGCTATACATATTGACGAAAAGAAGGCGGTTTTTAAGCAAAAAATTCAAATTTTCGTGTATATTCTCTTTACTTTTACAGTCAAAAGTGCTAAAATTAATCTGATATAATGTTCTATAGAATACATTATTGCGCAATTTTTTAAGGAGGACATTCAAATGGCAAGAAAAATGAAAACCATGGATGGTAATACCGCTGTTGCTCACGCGTCATACGCGTTTACAGATGTTGCGGCTATCTATCCTATCACACCTTCTTCCGTTATGGCTGACGTTACCGATAACGAGGCAGCTAACGGCAGAACTAACCTTTTCGGACGTACTGTTCAGGTGACAGAAATGCAGTCCGAGGGCGGCGCGGCAGGCGCGGTTCACGGTTCCTTAGCGGCAGGCGCTCTCACTACTACCTATACAGCTTCTCAGGGTCTGCTTCTTATGATTCCTAATATGTACAAGATTGCGGGTGAGCTGCTCCCCGGAGTTATCCACGTTTCGGCACGTGCGCTTACCTCACACGCTCTCTCTATTTTCGGCGACCATTCCGATATTTATGCTTGTCGTCAGACAGGTTTCGCAATGCTTTGCTCCAACAGCCCTCAGGAGTGTATGGACTTAACGGCTGTTGCTCACCTTGCTTCAATTAAGGGCAGAGTTCCTTTCTTACATTTCTTCGACGGTTTCAGAACCTCTCACGAGATTCAGAAAATCGAGACATGGGATTATGAGGATCTCGACGAGATGCTCGACCATGACGCTGTTGAGGCGTTCAGAAGAAGAAGCCTTAACCCTGAGCATCCTGTAACAAGAGGTACAGCTCAGAACGACGATATCTTCTTCCAGGCTCGCGAGGCTTGTAACAAGTATTACGACGCAGTTCCCGAAGTTGTTATCGAGTATATGAACAAGGTTAACGCTAAAATCGGCACTAACTATAAGCCCTTTAACTATTACGGCGCTGAGGATGCCGAGCATGTTATCGTTGCTATGGGTTCGGTATGCGACTGTATTGAAGAGGTTGTAGACTACTTAAACGCTGCAGGCGAGAAGGTTGGTCTCTTAAAGGTTAGACTTTACCGTCCGTTCGTAGCTGACTATATGCTCTCCGAGCTTCCGAAGTCCGTTAAGACTATCTCTGTTCTCGACAGAACTAAGGAGCCCGGTTCGATCGGCGAGCCTCTCTATCTTGATGTACTCGCTGCTATTAACGGTTCTGATTTCTCAGACGTTAAGGTATTTACAGGCCGTTACGGCTTAGGTTCAAAGGATACAACTCCCGCGGATATGATCGCTGTTTACAGAAACGCTGAGTCCGCTACACCTAAGAAGAGATTTACCGTAGGTATTGTAGATGACGTTACTAACCTTTCATTACCGAGAGTTGAGAATCCCGATACTACACCTAAGGGTACAACATCCTGTAAGTTCTGGGGTCTTGGTGCTGACGGTACTGTAGGCGCTAACAAGAACTCCATTAAAATCATCGGCGATAACACCGATATGTACGCTCAGGGTTACTTCGCTTACGACTCCAAGAAGTCGGGCGGACTTACAGTTTCCCACTTACGTTTCGGCGATACTCCGATCAAATCAACTTATTACGTAAGCAAGGCTGATTTCGTAGCATGCCATAACCCCTCTTACGTTGACAAATACGATATCGTAGACGACCTTAAGGAAGGCGGTTCGTTCCTTCTCAACTGCGCTTGGGATGTTGACGAGCTTTCAAAGCGCCTACCCGCTAAGATGAAGAAGATCCTCGCTGAGAGAAATATCAACTTCTATACCGTTGACGCTATCAAGATCGGTAAGGAAATCGGTCTCGGAAGCCGTGTAAACACTGTTTTACAGTCCGCTTTCTTCAAGATTGCCGACATTATTCCTGCCGACCACGCTAAAGAGCTTATGAAGGCGGCGGCTAAGAAGTCCTACCTCAAGAAGGGTCAGGCTATCGTAGATATGAACTACGCTGCTATCGACGCAGGTATGGATAACTTAAAGAAGATCGAGATCCCCGCTGAGTGGGCTCAGGCTGAAGGCGAGGCTAAGGTTGATAAAGCTGACGGCAGCGGCGAACTCGTAGAGTATGTTAACAAGGTTCTTAAGCCCGTTAACGCTTATAAGGGTAATGAGCTTCCCGTATCCGCGTTTATGGATTATGTTGACGGTACCTGTCCGCAGGGTTCAGCCGCATTCGAGAAGCGCGGTATCGCTGTAGACGTTCCCGGTATCCAGTGTAACAAGTGCGCTATCGTTTGTCCTCACGCTGTAATCCGTCCTGTAATTATGACTGACGCTGAGGTTGACGCTGCTCCCGTTGATACTAAGACTGCTGTTGCTACAGGTCTTAAGGAATATAAATTCGTAATGACAGTTTCTACTCTTGACTGTACAGGCTGTGGCGCTTGCGCTAACGTATGTCCCGGCAAGAAGGGCGAGAAGGCTCTCGTTATGAAGCCTATCGATACTCAGAGAAAGTATCAGGCTGTATTTGATTACGGCGTAACTCTCGATCCTAAGGAAGAGGTTGCCGCTAAGTTTAAGGAAAGCACAGTTAAGGGCAGCCAGTTCAAACAGCCCTTACTCGAGTTCTCGGGCGCTTGCGCAGGCTGTGGCGAAACACCTTACGCTAAGCTCGTAACTCAGCTCTTCGGCGACAGAATGTTTATCGCTAACGCTACCGGTTGTTCGTCGATTTGGGGCGGCTCCGCTCCCTCAACACCTTACACAGTTAATAAGCTCGGAAGAGGTCCCGCATGGCAGAACTCTCTCTTCGAGGATAACGCTGAGTTCGGTTTAGGTATGGCTCTCGGACAGAAGGCTATCCGCAACAGATTAGCTGAGTATGTTACCGAAATCGCCGAAAAGACTTCTAAGGATTCTCTGAAGGACGCTTGCGGTACATATCTTGATACATTCGACGATTCTCTCGCTTCACGCGCGGCTACTGACGCTCTTATCGCTGAGCTTGAGCAGGCTGACGACGCTGTTGCAGACCTCGCTAAAAAGACTCTTATCGATAAAGACGAACTCGCTAAGAAGTCTATGTGGATCTTCGGCGGTGACGGCTGGGCTTATGATATCGGCTTCGGCGGACTCGACCACGTAATCGCTTCGGGCGAGAACGTAAACATCCTCGTATTCGATACTGAGGTTTACTCCAACACAGGCGGTCAGGCTTCCAAGGCTACACCTATCGGTTCTATCGCGCAGTTCGCGGCGGCTGGTAAGGCTGTTAAGAAGAAGGACCTCGCGGCTATCGCTATGAGCTACGGTTATGTATATGTTGCTCAGGTAGCTATGGGCGCTAACAACAATCAGGTTCTTAAGGCTATGGTAGAGGCTGAAAGCTATAACGGACCTTCTATCATTATCGCGTACGCTCCCTGTATCAACCACGGTATCAAGGGCGGTATGGGAATCGCTCAGGACGAAGAGAAGAAGGCTGTAGACGCCGGTTACTGGAATATCTTCCGTTATGATCCGAGACTCGCTGCCGAGGGCAAGAATCCGTTTATCCTCGACTGCAAGGCTCCGACAGCTTCTTATCGTGATTTCATTATGGGCGAAGTTCGTTACAACGCACTCTCACGTAAGTTCCCCGAAAGAGCAGAGAAGCTCTTCGAGGAGGCTGAGACAGGCGCTGAGAAGAAGTACGCTCACCTCGCTAAGCTCGCCAGCTTCGAGGACGCTACCTGATATTTTTAGATTTTAAGTCAGGCTGGTAAGTTCCTATCGCAAGTCGATACCCCCGTACATATTTATATCCTATTAATCTTGGATAGTACGGTAAGGTTCTGCGTTAGACAATAAAACATCGCGTTGTACGTAATAGGGGTTATTTATAAAAGTTGCATAAATTTAGGTCGATAATTTTGGGGAGTATTTTTGAGAAAAGTATGTTAAAATATAACTACCTATTTGATTTTAAGGAGAAAACATAATGAAAAAGTGTATTATTGCGCTGATAATTCTGATTCTTTCTATAAACTGCGTTATTATTAGTCCTTCTGCTCAAAATCCCTTTTTAATTAAAGCGGCTGCGAATGACAGTTCGGCAAACGTTATAGAGATTGACAAAAAATACCTTAAAGCGGGGTGTACCCTGCAGGTAAATAATCCCGAAAACTATGCTTTACGTTATTATGTCGAAAAAAAAGAGATTGAATGCGAAGAATTACTTCTTAGCGAAAATTATTATGAATCGTGGATAAAAGTAGAAGCGTATAACGGCGAGGAGTGCGTCGGAAGCGACAGCGCCTTTTTCAGCAAGCTGCCTGTGCTGTATATTAATACGGACGACGGAGAAGAAATTACCTCTAAAGATGAATATAAGACAGCCGAAATGTTAGTCCAGAATAATACTGAAACAGAAACCGAAATGTACACGGGCGCTTTAAAGATTAAAGGAAGAGGAAATACAACGTGGTCTTATCCTAAGAAGCCGTACAGGATAAAGCTCGATAAAAAAACGGAACTGTTCGGTATGAGCAAGAACAAGAATTATGTGCTGCTGGCTAATTATATCGACGAATGCTACTTAAGAAGCGCGACAGGTTTTCAGGTTGCAAAGGAGCTGGGGATGTATGCTCCGAGTTCAGTATGGACGGAGCTTGTATTGAACGGCGAACATGTCGGAAACTATCAGCTGTGCGAGCAGATAAGAGTGGATAAAAACAGAGTTAATGTATTCGATTGGGAGTCGGAGGCTGAGGATTTAGCGTCTGCCGTTACTAAAGCAGAAAAGAAAAAAGATAATATTCTTGATAAAAACGCGCTCGAGGATACGCTTAAAGAGAATCTTAAATGGGTGACGTCAGGAACGTTTACTTTTGATGAGAAGGAGTATACGGTAGCGGATTATTATAACGCTCAACAGGATATTTCGGGAGGCTATCTTTTTGAGCTTTCACGAGAATATGACGAGGTTTCAAAATTCATCACAACAGGTGGACTGCGCGTTATGCTTAAATCGCCCGAGTATCTGTCAACTAATTCCGTTATGTTTAATTATGCGAAACAATTCTGGAGAGATTTCGAGAAAGCCTATAAATCTGAAGACGGATATGTAAATACATCATACGGAAAAATCCATTATACGCAGTTGGCGGATTTGGATTCAATGGTGAATTACTGGCTTGTAATGGAGATACTCGGAAATTTTGACGCAGCTAAGAAGAGCCGATACGCGAGTAAGGATATTGGAAAAAAGCTGGAGTTCGGGCCTGTATGGGATTTTGATCTGTCCTGTGGCCTTACCTCCAGCCTGCCATATCACGAAGGACTGGCGGAGAGAGCCAGACTCTTCGAACCGGTGGAAAAGAAGTGCATATTCTTGAATTACCTGGGACATAATGAGGAATTTATGGCCAAAGTAAGAGATTATTATCTGAATGACTTTCAATATGAAATATCCTCCTATTTAGAGGATGGCTGGGATAAAGACATGTTGGAAATAGCCGGGGCATTATATACCGGAAGCATTCTGAATGAAACAGGGGACAAGGGAAGAAAGGCAATGGATAGCGAGAATGGGATTAAGGATTGGATTACAAGGAGAAACAGGTATCTGATATCATATTATGAAAATATCGATGATTAT
>CAJOHT010000142.1 GCA_905234305.1 uncultured Ruminococcus sp.
TCATACCTACCTCGAACGAAACTCGTGTACGGGTTGAGCTTTTCTCAAAAATCATTCCGAGCGTTTTGCCTTTTAAGAGCTTATGCTCAATGCCGTTTTTCTGCTCGTATTTAAGTTTATCCGCAAGGTCCAGGGTTTTTAATATTTCCTCTGTGGACCAGTCCTCAAGTTTAAGTAAATGTTTCATTAAATATCCTCCTGTATGGTTTTATCGAGTATTTTAACCGCCTCGTCAATTTCGTCATAGCTGATAATTAAAGGCGGCAACATTCTGAGTAAATTCTTCGCCGTGATAATAAGCAGTCCGCTTTCAACGCATTTAACGGCGATGTCGTGAGCGTTATCCTTTTCGAGTTCAATGCCGATCATCAGCCCGAGCCCTCTGACTGACTTAACGCCGTCTAAGTTTTTGAGCTTATCCATAAGATAGGCTCCTTTTTTATTGACTTCGTTTAAGAAATCTCCGCTTGTAATAGTGTCTATTACATAGTTCGCGCCAGCGCATACCGCGGGGTTGGCGCCGAAGGTTGAGCCGTGGGTTGAGGGTACAAGAACGTTTTCGAGCTTCTCGGTACAAAGGCAGAGTCCTATCGGCAATCCGCCGCCTAAGCCCTTGGCGCAGGTTATAAGGTCGGGTACTATATCAAAATTCTCGTAACAGAAAAGTTTTCCTGTACGTCCGATACCTGTCTGGACCTCGTCGACTATTAGTACGAGGTCTTTTTTGTCACATATCTTACGGAGCTTTTGGACAAATTCCCTGTCCATTATATTAACTCCGCCCTCGCCCTGAACGCATTCAATCAGTACCGCGCAGGTCTTATCGCTGAATAAGTTTTTTACGCTGTCGATATCAGCCTCAGCGTATTTAAATCCCTCGGTAAAGGGGAAGAAATAGTTGTGGAACTTATCCTGACCCGTAGCGGACAGGGTGGTTATGGTACGTCCGTGGAAGGAGTCCTTGAGGGTGATAATCTCGTTTCGACCTTCGCCGTATTTATCGAAGCTGTATTTCCTCGCGATTTTTATCGCGCATTCGTTGGCTTCGGCTCCGCTGTTGCCGAAACACGCTTTGGTAAACGGAGTAAGCGAGCATAATTTTTCAGCGAGTTTGGATGATTGACTGCTGTAAAAGTAGTTGCTCATATGCTGGATTTCGTTAAGCTGAGCGGTAACGGCGTTAACCCAGCCGTCGTCAGAGTATCCGAGCGCGTTAACGCCGATACCCGAGCTTACGTCGAGGTATTTTTTTCCGTCCTCATCGTACGCGGTACAGCCTTTTCCGCTTTTTAAAGCGACGTCGTACCGACCGTATGTATTCATAATATACTGTTTATCGAGTGCTTTTGTATCCATATTTTATTCCTTATCTTGAATATACAAATAAATCTCCGCGTTTTTTAAAGCCGAGGCTTGTCCAGAAATCCTGACCAGTGAAATTATCCTGATAACAGAAAATGTGGGTTTTATCTATTCCGTCCTCAAAAATCCTTTTTATCGCTTCGGTCGCGAGCTTATTGCCGATATGACGGCGCCGAAATTCGGGAAGTACCGCCATATGGTGGATAAAACCGCGCCTTCCGTCGTGACCCGCGAGTACGGTACCGATTATCCTGCCGTCCTTTACCGCGACTAAGCTCATACCCTCGTTGCGCTTTAAATAACGGGCTATGTTTTCTCTTGAGTCCGCCTCGCTTAACGCGCGTTTAGAGGTGATTTGCCACATATTAAAAATTTCATCATAGTCGTCGATTGTCATTGAACGAATTTCCATATATTGCCTGCTTATTGAAAAATCATTGTTCCTATTCCTTCGTCAGAGAAAAGCTCTAAGAGAAGGGAATGTTTTAGTCTGCCGTCGAGAATATGCGCTCTGCCGACGCCGCTCTTAACGGCGTCTACGCAGCAGTCGATTTTAGGGATCATACCGCCCGAGATAATACCTTCTTTTTTAAGAGAGGAAACTTCATTTATATGGACAACTGAAATCAGGCTGTCCTCGTTGTCGATATCGCGTAATAGTCCGCGGATATCTGTCATAAGAATGAGTTTTACTGCGCCCAGCTTTGAGGCGATTTTAGCCGCCGCGAGGTCGGCGTTTATATTATAAACCGCGCCGTCATAACCGCCCGCGATCGTCGAAATAACGGGGATATAACCGTTTTTAAGCGAGTCGCGGATTATCATCGGGTTAACGCGGTCGATTTCGCCGACGTATCCTAAATCGACGTCGGATTTCAGCTTTTTAGCCATAAGCATTTTGCCGTCAAGGCCGCAAAGTCCGATAGCTCGTCCGCCGCTTCTTGAAAGATGCTGGACGAGGCTTTTGTTGACCTTGCCCGCGAGTACCTGCTGCACGATGTCAATAGTTTCTTTATCCGTTACGCGCAGTCCGTTTTTAAACTCACTTTCCTTGCCTGTTTTATCGAGCATAATATTTATTTCGGGACCTCCGCCGTGAACCAGCACGACGTTGATTCCGACAAGCTGCATAAGCACGATATCTTTCATTACGGCTTCTTTAAGCTCTTCGCTTTTCATCGCGTTTCCGCCGTATTTTACGACGATAGTCTGTCCCGACCATTTTTGAATATAAGGCATAGCCTGTATAAGAATTTCCGCTCTCTTATTATTATCCATATTTTAAATCTCCTCGTTTGTCCGTGCAGTTCCTATTATAAATCCATATCCCGCTTACCTTAGTGCCTATATCAGGTTTTGGATACTTGGGAAATGTTCTGCGTTCGACTAACACCTATTGCTTATTACCTTAAAATTCTTAATTCATAGCCGCTTACGTTCTATAGTCTCCGTTTATTTTAACATAATCATAGGTTAAATCGCAACCGTAAGCCTCGGCTTTTTTATCGCCGTCACCTAAGGTGACGAGGATTTCGATTTCATCCTCAAGTAAAATCTTCTTAGCCTTTTCCTCACTGAAGGGGATACCCGCGCCGTTTTCGCAAACCTCAATAACGCCTTTTGCCGATTTGAACGCTACGCCTACCTTTTTAACATCTACATCCGCGCCGCTGTAGCCGATTGCGCAAAGCACCCTGCCCCAGTTAGCGTCGGCGCCGAACATTGCGGCTTTGCAAATTACGCCCTTGCTTATCTTAACGGCGTCCTGCTTTGTTTTAGCGCCCTGAACGCTGCATACTAAGAGCTTTGTCGCTCCTTCGCCGTCCTTAGCAAGCTTTTTAGCGAGTTTTTTAAACGCTTCGGTAAGTCCTTCGACAAATATCCTGTAATCCTCATTTTTCTCGGTTATCTCGGGATTGCCCGCTTTGCCTGAAGCCATAATCGCGAGGGTATCATTAGTGGAGGTATCGCCGTCAACGCTTACCATATTATAGCTGTCCTCGACGGCTTCCGCTAAAGCGCTCTTAAGCATATCGGAAGAAATAGCCGCGTCGGTAGTTACGAACGAAAGCATAGTACCCATATTGATATGTATCATACCGCTGCCCTTGGCTATACCGCCGACAGTTACCTCCTTACCGCCTAAGGTCATAGTCATCGCCATTTCCTTTTTGACGGTGTCGGTGGTCATAATAGCCTCGGCGGCGTTTGTACCGCCGTCTTTAGACAAAGCGCCTCTCATAGCCTCGGCGCCTTTAATAATCGGTTCAATCGGTAAAATTTCGCCGATAACGCCCGTTGAGGCTACGATAACGTCATCTTTATTAACGCCGAGAACGTCGGAAGCGATCTCGCACATTTTCTCGGCTTTTTCAATTCCGTCGGCGTTACAGGTATTGGCGTTGCCCGAGTTTACGATAACTGCCTGAGCCTTGCCGTTTTTAATGTGGGATTTTGTAACTGCGATAGTATCTGATTTTACGAGATTTTTTGTAAATACCGCCGCCGCGTTACACAGCGTATCGCAGTAAATCAGCGCTAAATCCCTTTTTGTTTTATTAGAGGGCTTTATCCCCGCGCAAATTCCCTGCGCAGTAAAGCCCTGCGGAGCGGTGACTCCGCCTTCAATAAATTTATACATACTTTCCTCTTTAGAACGCGGGCGGAATGATCTCAAGCCCTGTTTTTTCATCAAGTCCGAAAATTATATTCATATTCTGAACAGCCTGACCCGCCGCGCCCTTTACCATATTGTCTATAGCCGCGCATGCGATAAGTTTACCTGCTCTGCTGTCGTGATGCAGGCTAATGTCGCAGAAATTCGAGTATTTGATATTGTGAATATCCGCGTACATTCCGTCGGGCAGAAGTCTTACAAAGTATTCGTCCTTATAAAAATCCTCGTACGCCTTGCGGATTTCGTCGAAGCTGACTCCCTGCTTTATATCGGCGTAGCAGGTTGCCAGAATTCCGCGGTTAACGGGTAAAAGATGGGGTACAAAGGTAATTGTTACATTTTCGCCCGAGAGTTTTGAGAGAGTCTGCTCGATTTCGGGAGTGTGGCGGTGCGACGCCGCCTTATAAGCGTGGAATCCTTCGTTAAGTTCGGGATAATGGTTGCCCTGATTGGGCTTTCTGCCCGCGCCAGTAACTCCGCTTGCGCAGTTACAGATAATGCCCTTAAGCTCAACAAGTCCGTAAAGTACCGCGGGAGCTAACGCGAGCGGAGAACAGGTAGTGTAGCACCCAGGGTTCGCGATAATGCTTTTACCCTTTATGTTTTCTCTGAAAAGCTCGGGAAGTCCGTAAACGGCTTTTTTATGGAGTCCTTTATCGAGAAAGGTGCCTCCGTACCATTCCTTGTATTCATCCTCACTTTCGAGTCTGAAATCGGCTCCTAAATCAATAAACTTTACTCCGTTATCCCTGCAATCCTCGGCAAGCTCCTGGCTTAAGCCGTGGGGAAGAGCGGCGAATACAATATCGCTCTTTTTTACAACCTGAGCGGAGGTTTCACATACCATATCGTTTAAAAAGATGTAGCTCGGATATACGTCGGAAATTTTCTTTCCCTCAAAGCTGACCGAGCTTATAGCGGCGATTTCGGCTTCGGGATGCAAGCTGATAAGTCTTACAAGTTCACAGCCCGCGTAGCCTGTCGCGCCGATAATTCCTACTTTAATCATTTTTTCATAACCTTTCAGTAAATTGTTTTCATAAATTGTAAGTAAGCGCGGATTAGTCGCGCAAATTATTTTATCAAGTGATTACTTGCTTATTTTATTCTCTTAGTAATATTCTTAGCCTGAGTTTTAACGTTTTCGGGAGCGGGTCCGCCGAACGCTGTGCGCTGAGAAACGCAATACTCAAGCGAGATAGCGTTATAAACGTCGTCTGTAAACACGTTGCAAACCTTTTTGTATTCCTCAATCGGCAAGCTCTCCAAATCTGTACCGAGTTCAATGCATCGCGCCACAAGCTCGCCCGTAGCCTTATACGCGTCCCTGAACGGCACGCCGTTTTTAGTGAGCCAATCGGCAACGTCAGTCGCGTTAATGAATCCGCCCGCGGCGGCTTTACGCATATTTTCGGGGATAACGCGCATCGTATCGAGCATCGGATTAAAGGCTGTAAGACACATCTTTACGGTATCTACCGCGTCAAAAATCGCTTCCTTATCTTCCTGCATATCCTTATTATACGCGAGAGCGATACCTTTCATAACCGTAAGCAGCGTCATAGTGTCGCCGAAAACGCGTCCGCTTTTTCCGCGCACCAGCTCGGCGATATCGGGATTCTTTTTCTGAGGCATAATCGAGGAGCCTGTCGAAAAAGCGTCGTCGAGTTCAATAAACTTAAATTCCCAGCTGCACCACATTATGATTTCCTCGGAAAAACGGCTTAAATGAACCATAATAATCGAAAGCGCCGACGCGAATTCTATGCAGTAGTCGCGGTCGGATACGCCGTCGAGCGAGTTGTT
>CAJOHT010000143.1 GCA_905234305.1 uncultured Ruminococcus sp.
ATATGCAGTTCCGTTCGACTTGCATGTGTTAAGCACGCCGCCAGCGTTCATCCTGAGCCAGGATCAAACTCTCTAAAATATTGTATCTAAACATACTTCATAAAGTATGTCCAAACCTATTTCAGAGCTTGATGCTCATAAACACTTGCGTGTTATCCGTTTTTTAGTGTTTTCTCACTTTAGTAATTTCTTTGAGTTTTACTCAAAAGATCATTACGGGTTTCTTTACTTTCGTTGTTTAATTTTCAAGGTTCTTGGGCGTTATAAAAAGAGCAAATTCTTGTTAAAAAACAATCATATTACTTTTCACACGCAACATTTATTATAACACGGAATTCCGTAAAGTCAAGAGAAAAATTTAAATTTTTTCAAAAAATTTCTTGTCATAAATCCTTGACAAAATTAATATTACTTTATATAATAAATGAAAAGAAAATCCCTCTAAAAACTATGAAGGGAATAAGATATAATCCGAAGCGCAAAGAGAGCCGATGGGTGGTGTAAATCGGCGGCAAAGATTATATGTATAGCTCATCCCGGAGTTTTCCGACTGATATTAGGTCGGAACGTATGGCTACGTTATCGGTCGAGACTTTGTTAGAAGTCAGTAAGGAGTATACCGTGAGGTATGCTTGAATTTGGGTGGTACCGCGAATTTATTTCGTCCCTTAATTTTTAGGGGCGGTTTTTTTACGTATAATTTTAGGAGGAATCAAAATGAACGAAGGTTATAAAAAGTATATACCTTTCAAACAAATCGACTTACCAGACAGAGAATGGCCGAACAAAACCATTACGAAAGCGCCGATATGGTGTTCGGTCGACTTAAGGGACGGCAATCAGGCGCTTATTGACCCGATGAATTTAGAGGAAAAGCTCGAGTTCTTCCATGCCCTTGTTGATATCGGCATTAAGGAAATCGAAATAGGCTTTCCCTCAGCGTCGGAAACTGAGTACGAGATATGCCGCGAGCTTATCGAGGGCGGACATATTCCCGATGATGTTACGATCCAGGTGCTTGTTCAGGCTCGAGAGCATCTTATCAAAAAGACATTTGAAGCAATTAAGGGCGCTAAAAATGTTATCGTACATTTTTACAATTCGACATCCACTCTCCAGAGAAAGGTCGTATTCAAGACCGATATGCAGGGCGTTATCGACATTGCCGTAAACGGCGCGAAGCTCATAAAGGAATTGACCGAGCAGTTCGAGGGCGATACTAACATCCGCTTTGAATACTCGCCCGAGAGCTTCAGCGGCACAGAGATGGACAACGCGGTTAAAATCTGCGAAGAGGTTATGGACGCTCTTGGCTCCACCAAAGAAAATCCTGTAATACTCAACCTCCCAAATACCGTTGAGATGTGTACTCCGAACACCTACGCCGACCAAATCGAGTATTTTATAAAGCATCTCAAAAACCGCGAGGCTGCTATTATCAGTATTCATCCCCACAATGACCGAGGCTGTGGAGTTGCCGCAACCGAACTCGCGCTTATGGCGGGTGCCGAAAGAGTCGAGGGTACATTATTCGGCAACGGCGAAAGAACAGGCAACCTCGATATGGTAACAGTTGGACTGAATATGTATACTCAGGGCGTTGATCCCGAGCTTGACTTCAGCAATCTTCCGAAGCTCAAGGAGATTTACGAACGCTGCACCAATATGAGAATCGACCCGCGCCAGCCGTATATCGGCGAGTTGGTATTTACAGCGTTCTCAGGCTCACATCAAGACGCTATCAATAAGGGCCATATATATATGAAGGAAAGCAACACGCCTTACTGGGAAATCCCCTACCTTCCGATTGACCCCGCGGACGTAGGCAGGGAATACGAGCCTATTATCCGAATAAACTCCCAAAGCGGCAAAGGCGGCGCGGCATTCGTAATGAACCACAACTTCGGTTACGATATGCCTAAGCGTATGCATCCCGAGTTCTCGAAGCTCGTACAGGCTGAATGCGAAAAGCTCGGACGCGAGCTTATTCCAAAAGAGCTTTTAAAGGTATTCGAGGACAACTACTTAAACATCCAGCAAAAATACCAGCTTACGAAGCATAAGGTTTATGAGGAAAGCGAAAACGGCAAGAGCTACGTTCATTTTAAGGGCAGAATGAGAATTGACGGCGACGCTGAAGTAAAGCTCCACGGAGTCGGCAACGGTCCGATTGACGCGTTCTTCAAAGCTCTTAAGCCGATAAATATGGAAAAATACAAGTTCGTGAACTACAGCCAGCACGCTATCTCCGAGGGTTCGGACAGTAAAGCGGTATCTTATATCGAGCTTAAGAAGCCCGACGGAAAAAACATTTTCGGCGTAGGGATCGATTCCAACGTAAACTTCGCCTCGATCCTCGGCGTACTCAACGCGATCAACAGAGCGGAGCTTGAGAACAACGCGTAATCCGCTTTACCCAATTCGCAATTCGTAATTAAAGCTAATAAACAACGTCAGTATTATCGGATAAACTCCGAAAATACTGACGTTTTTCTTTTAATCTAAGCTTGTAATTGTCATCCTGTGCTTGTTGAGTGTCATCCTGAGCTTGTCGAAGGATCTTATAAGATTCTTCGACTCCGCTAGCGCTCCGCTCAGAATGACATTTTCTATTCGATTCTAATCTTTACAACCTTTGTTACCGTTTTGGCATTATAATCATCATTACCTTTTACGGTAATCTTGAGCTTGATTTTAAACGTCTTTTTAGCGTACTTACCTTTCTTAAAGGTTATCGCTCCTTTTTTAGGATCAACAGTTATCCGTTTAAAGATTTTCGCTACGGATTTAGTTTTTATTTTCGTTATTTTAACCTTGCCCTTAGCATTTTTGACAGTCAAGGGCTTAACCGTACGCTTCTTCAACTTCAGCTTAGATGCCTTAATAACCTTTTTCTTAGAACTGATCTTAATCGGGTTAGGCTTTTTAAGTTTTTCCGCAGGCTCCGTTACCGATTCATTCGGTTCGGTGACAACAGGAGATTCAGAAGACGGCTCAACGGTTGGAGCAACGCTCTCAGTCGCTACTGTTTCACTCGGCACTGTCGGAGTTTTTTCTGTAGGTACGTTTTCGGTAGAAACAGGCTCTGTAGGA
>CAJOHT010000144.1:0-5554 GCA_905234305.1 uncultured Ruminococcus sp.
TACTGCTCTTTAGAGATAATATCGCTAAGTACGGCATACTTATCGGGAGATTTTGAAAGATTATAATTAGCTACACCGTTATCCATACATACAGCGTCTACAGCGCCTGACTCAAGGTTCATAAGAGCTGTATTATAGTCGCCGATCTGCTTTAATTCCTTAAAGGAAGCCGCGAGCTTCTGGTTAGCCTTTGTAGCGTCGTCGCCTGTGAAAGCAGCTAAAGCCGAGGAGTCAGTCTGAACTGCTACAGTCTTGCCCTTAAGGTCGTCTAAAGACTTAACAGCGGAACCCTTCTTAACTACAACAACCTGGCTGTTGTTAACATAAGGAACTGTCCAAGTATAATCCTTCTCACGACCGTTGATTGTAAAGCCGTTCCAGATACAATTGATTGTACCAGAGTTAAGCTCCATATCCTTTGAATCCCAGTCGATAGGCTTCTTCTTAAGAGTCCAGCCTAAACGATCACAAAGCTCCTGAGCAAGCTCAAGGTCAAAGCCTGTATATTCGCCTGTTTTCTTATCCTTGTAGCCGTAAGGCGGGAACTCAGCGTCGAAGCCTACTGTAAATGTAGTTTCGCCTTTATCGTCTACCGTAGCGGAAGTTTTGCTGTCGTCAGCCTTTGTTGCGGAAGTGTTGTCGGATGAACCCGAACAGCCTACAAGCGCAACTGTAGCGAGCATTACAACCGCTAAGATTAATGCTAATGTTCTTTTCATAATTTGCACCTCATTTAATACTTTTTTAATCAGCCCTTAAAGTTTATCACAGTATCACACTAAAGTCAAGTATTTTATATGTCCTCGTCATACGTGAGCGTCCCTATCTTAAATACATATCCCCCCGTACGTTAGCGCGCTATGAAGTTTTGGATATCACATAAATGTTCTGCGCTCGACTATTAATATCAATCGTGAGCGTCCCTATCTTAAATCCATATCCCCCGTACGTTTAATATCCTATGAAAATTTGGATACTTGGGATATGTTCTGCGTTCGACTGATACATATCACCTATTACTTATTACCTATTACCTTGTAATTCTTATCTCTTAATTCCTATATCCTTGCTTTTCCCTTTCCGTTCTGCTAGAATAAAAACGGTGATAAATATGCTTCCTGATTTTGAAATTCTCTCAATAAAAATAAGCGCCTACGGTGTATGCGTATCCGTGGGACTTATTCTTATGGGCATAGTCGCGTTTTTACTTGGGCGCCGATATAAGATCCTTTTTGAGGACATCCTCTTCGGCGAGCTTTTTTCGCTTATCGGAGCTTTTATTGGAGCGCATATTCTATACGGTATAACCTACTCTAAAGAGATTTTTAATTCTTTTTCGGAATATTTTAACAACCAAAACTTTAACAAACTGCTGGAAAACCTATCCGCTTATATGGGCGGAATGGTTTTTTACGGCGGACTTATCGGCGGATTGCTGTTCGGTATGCTCTACTGCAAGCTAAGGAAAATCAATCTCGAAAACTACAGCGACTGTTTTGCCGTATCAATACCACTATTTCACGCATTCGGGCGGATAGGCTGTTTTATGAGCGGATGCTGCTACGGAATTGAAAGCTCCTTCGGCTTTACATCAACTAACGCTATAGTAAGCTCCTGCAACTACGTAAACCGCTTCCCTGTTCAGCTTCTCGAAAGCGCTGTGAATCTACTTATTTTCATTACGCTTCTTATATTGTTCTTTAAGAGAATTATGAGTAACAGATTGATTTTTGTTTATTTAATAATCTACGGCATCGCAAGATTCTTTTTAGAATTTTTAAGAGGCGACGAATACAGAGGCATTTTCTTATTTTTATCCACAAGCCAATGGATTTCGCTTCTGTTGATTGCCGTGTCGATTATAATTCTAATAATGAAAAATAATCGTAAAAAAAAATGTTATACTATCGGAGTAAAATAACAGAAAGGTATTTTGGATTTTATGAAAAAATGTGACTACTGCGGAAAAGAAATCTCCTATATGGAGCAATACTGCGACGAGAACTGTCAGCGCGGAGCCTTAAAATATTATGAGCTTCAGGAAAAATTCTCAAAACTCTTTTCATTCATAAATATCGTATGCATATTCGGAATCCCGATAGGTCTTTTTACATTTTCATTCGCGGCAGGAATCGGATTTACCATACTCTCATTTTCCCTACTTTTAGAAGGAATTACGGTTTTTATATTTCCTTTCCCTGTAGAAAATATGATACACTCAATGAAAATAAAAAAAGCGATGAACGTCACCCGAATTATCGGCGCAGTCATCTTTATACTCGGAGTAATAGCTTTTATACTGGATTTAATATTTTTTATTTAAAGAATTATAATTATAAAAAAACAATGAATAAATAAACCTCCTTCTGTTAATAATAAAACAGCGAAGGAGGTTTTATTCTATGATAGACAAAATCGCGTTAATTTTATCAATAATCGGCGGTCTTAACTGGGGACTTGTCGGCATTTTCCAATTCGACTTAGTAGCCTTTATCGGCGGAGGTCAGACTGGAATTATCAGCCGAATTATATATATCCTTGTAGGGCTTGCCTCAATATGGTGTATCTCGCTTCTCTTCAGAGATAATGAAATAGTAGATGATACATCAATCAATTCCCACGCATAAAGGGTTGGCAAATCGCCAACCCTTTTTTCAGATTCTTTTATTATAATGCCTCAACAATATTCTTAGTATCTCTCGCGATAACAAGCTCCTCGTTAGTAGCAATAAGCTCTACGCGGATTTTTGAGTTATCGGAAGAAAGTTTACCCTCGTTGCCGCGGATGCAAGCGTTGTTAGCCTC
Source organism: uncultured Ruminococcus sp. (assembly GCA_905234305.1). Taxonomy (GTDB): domain Bacteria; phylum Bacillota; class Clostridia; order Oscillospirales; family Acutalibacteraceae; genus Ruminococcoides. Next base: position 2,806 of record CAJOHT010000144.1, read on the forward strand.
GTCGTCAATCTCTACGCCTAAGCACTTAAGATACTCACATACTTCTTTTCTGAGTACAGGCTGGTTCTCGCCGAGACCCGCGGTAAATACGATACCGTCGCAACCGCCGAGGCACCAATATACTTCGCGATTTGATAATAAAGCATCTCGTGAGTGAGCTTAGCTCTCTCGTTACCCTCAGCCTCAGCCGCGGTAATATCACGGTCGTCGCTGGAAACTCCCGAAATACCGAGAAGTCCCGATTCCTTATTTAGCATATTGTCCATCTGAGCAGGAGTCATATTTTCCTTTTCAGCGATAAATGTTACTACCGAAGGATCGAGCGATCCCGAACGAGTACCCATCATAAAGCCGTCGAGCGGAGTAAGACCCATAGTAGTATCAATAACCTTAACGCCATCGATAGCCGTAATAGACGAACCGTTGCCGATATGGCAGGTGATGAGCTTTAAGTCCTTGATATCCTTGCCCATACGCTCAGCCATAGCGCTGCTTACAAAGCGGTGGGATGTACCGTGGAAACCGTAACGGCGGATACCGTACTTCTCGTAATACTTATAAGGAACAGCGTACATATACGCCTTTTCAGGCATAGTGCTGTGGAAAGCAGTATCAAATACAACTACCTGAGGCGTATTGGCTCCGAAAACCTCCTCGCTGCTCTCGATACCGAGCGCGTTAGCAGGGTTATGTAAAGGAGCTAACGGTCCTAAGCTCTTAATATCCTCGATAACCTTAGGAGTAACAAGGCAGCTTTCGTGGAAAATGCTTCCGCCCTGTACAACTCTGTGACCTACTGCCGTTACCTCGGAGAGTTCCTTGATTACGCCGATTTCGTCGTCAAGTAACATATCCTTAACCTGCATAAAAGCAACCTTATGGTCAGGCATGGCAACTTCCTTTTTAATATCAACCTTATCGGTCTTATAACCGATAAAGGAACCTTCATCTCCTATACGCTCGCAATTTCCCTTAGCGAGTACGCTCTCGTCAGTCATATCGATAAGCTGGTACTTTAAGGACGAGCTTCCCGCATTAATAACAAGAATTTTCATAATTTATTCCCCTTTATATTGATTAGTTTTTAAAATCATACTATAATATAATAAACCAAAACTTTAAATTTTGCAAGTTTTTTTTAAAATTATTCAAAGGTGAGCTATGAAAACTAACGCGATTATATGTGAATACAATCCTTTTCATAACGGACACAGGTATCAGATAGCTAAAATCAAAGAAAAAAGCGGCTCTCCCGTTACCGCTATAATGAGCGGAAATTTCACCCAGCGAGGGGATATTGCGATTTACGATAAATTCACAAGAGCCGAGTCAGCGGTAAAAAACGGCGCCGATATTGTAATAGAGCTTCCGACGGTTTACGCCTGTTCCTCAGCGAAAAATTTTGCTGACGCGGGAGTTGAAATCGCCGAAGCGCTCGGTTGTACGGAAAGCCTCTGTTTTTCGGTTGAGGAGGATAATCCCGACCTGCTTATAAAAGCCGCTGAATTATTCAACCGCGAAGAATTCAACACCGCCGTAAAAAGCGGTATGGACTCGGGGATGTATTACCCGAAGGCAGTTGAAAACGCTTTTACAATTCTCGCGCCTAATATCAGCGAAATCGTTTCAAAGCCCAACAATATACTTGCGCTTGAATATTTAAAAGCACTTAAAGGCACAAATATCAATCCGTTCATTATTAAAAGAGTCGGTGCTGCCCACGACTCTGAGGAAGTATCCGAAAACCTCGCGAGCGCTGGCAATATAAGGAAAATGATTTTAAACGGAGAGAATATCAACCGTTACGTTCCAGATCGTAAGCCTGTTCCCTATCCCGCTGATATTTTTATATAAACTCAGAACAATGAGTAAGGACGAATTTAAAAATCTTCCTGATGTTACTGAAGGACTTGAGAACAGAATTTATAACTCAGCGCGCTGCTTTAATTCTTTAGAGGAAATATTATTCGATATAAAAACAAAACGCTATACTTTAGCGCGACTCAGAAGAATAATAATATACGCTCTTTTAGGAATTACCAAAGATGATTTATCCCAAAACGTCCCCTATCTCCGCGTACTCGCTTTTAATGAAATAGGAGCCGAGCTACTCAGCATAATAAAAAAATCGGGAACGCTCCCGATTATTACTAACGTCGCCGACGGATATAAATCGCTCGACGATAACGCTAAAAGAATATTTGATATTGATTTACGCGCAAGCGATATCTACTCTCTAGCTACGGATAATATAAAAAAATGCGGAGAGGATTTCACTAGACAGATAAAAGCAAAATAATTAAGGGACTGCCGAAGCAGTCCCTTTGTTGTTGTATCACACAGGATAAACCTTATTCGCCTTATCGCCAAAATCCGAGTTGATACCTGCTTTAGCCTCACGCCGTTTCTCGAAGAACTTCGTAGCAACCTCGGGGAACTGAGCGTAGGAAAGCACGTCCTCATCCTGCTCAATATACTGCGGGATTTCCGCTCTGAGCTTCTCAAGCTCAGGCTCTAATAAGTCCGCGGGGCGGCAGGTAATCGGCTCCTCGTCGCCGATAATCTGCTTTCTGAACTCAGGGTCGATAGGCATCGGAGTCGTGCCATACTTACCTTCGATAATACCCTTAAATTCCTTAGTCACCATCTTATAACGCTCGCCCGCGATTACGTTGAACACCGCCTGAGTGCCGACAATCTGGGATGTCGGAGTAACGAGCGGCGGATAACCCGCGTCCTTACGAACACG
>CAJOHT010000144.1:5596-8555 GCA_905234305.1 uncultured Ruminococcus sp.
CCCGCCTGCTTAAGCTGGGAGATAAGGTTGGAAAGCATTCCGCCGGGCACCTGATAGAGAAGCGCCTTTGTATCGGCAGTTAAAATCTTAGTATCGAGAAGTCCCGAATCAATATACTTTTTGCGTAAATCCATAAAGTATGCGCGGATTTCCGTAAACGACTCAAGATTAAGTCCCGTATCATACTCGGTACCCTGGAGCGCCGCTACCATAGACTCCGTCGGAGAATGCGATGTACCCTGAGAAAGCGGAGAAATAGCCGTATCTATTATATCGGCTCCCGCTTCAACACCCTTTAAAAGACACATTGAGCCGAGTCCCGAAGTATAGTGCGTATGAAGCGCAATAGGCAAGTCAACCTCAGACTTGATAGCTTTTACTAAATCATAAGTCTTATACGGAGTTAAGAGCGCCGCCATATCCTTTATGCAGATTGAATCCGCGCCCGCCTCCGCGATACGCTTAGCGTAATCCACGTAATACTCCTCGGTAAATACGGGACCCGTAGTATAACTTATCGCTACCTGAGCGTGAGCGCCCTCTTTTTTAGCGGCTTTAATAGCGCTCTGGAGGTTCTTAATATCGTTAAGCGCGTCAAAAATACGGATAATATCAATACCGTTGGCGCAGCTTTTCTGTACAAAATAATCGAGAACGTCATCCGCGTAATGACGGTATCCGAGCATATTCTGACCTCTGAAAAGCATCTGGAGCTTTGTATTCGGGCAGTGCTTGCGGATAGTACGGAGCCTTTCCCACGGATCCTCGTTTAAAAACCTAAGACAGCTGTCGAACGTAGCTCCGCCCCAGCACTCTAAAGAATGATAACCGATTTTGTCGAGCTTTTCGAGTACAGGAAGCATTTCCTCAGTTTTCATTCTCGTAGCGATCAGGGACTGGTGAGCGTCGCGAAGCGCAGTTTCGGTAACTAAAATCTTTTTACTCATAGTCAACCTCAAAATCAATTCATAGTAAGGAGAACCTTACCCGTTTCTACGCTCTCGCCCGAGCTTACCTCGATAGAAGCGATTGTGCCGTCCTGAGCAGCCTTAACGGGAGTTTCCATCTTCATAGCCTCGATAAATACAAGGTCCTGACCCGATTTAACCGCGTCGCCAGTATTCACCTCGACCCTTACAACCGTACCGGGCATCGGAGCCGTAACCTTGACCGAACCCGCGTTTCCCGATGCAGCGGGAGCCGCCGCGGGAGCGGGCGCAGCCTTAGCGGGAGCCGCCTTTACTGGAGCGGGAGCCGCGTCAGCGCCTAATTCCTCAACCTGTACATCGTATGCTGTACCGTTAACTGTTACACGTAAATTTTTCATAGTTGTTACTCCTTATCTATAATTAAATAGTCGAATGTTTCTTTGAGAGAGTTTCTACCCTCTTTGACATAAGAATATTTCTCGAATTTATTATTACCTGTCTGAGTTCGTCCGCTGTAACGACATCGTCCACATAACCGCTTTCAGCCGCTTTCTCGGCAGATAAATTCTCCTTAGCGTACTTTTCAACAACAGCCGCCTGTTCGCTTACGGGAACATTTAATTCTTCAGGAGAATTAATAAGCACAACAGCCTCAGGATTAACAGGGCTGATAACCGCTCCATCAAGCGCGTAAACGAAGTCAGCGTTAGCGCCTGTACCCGCTAGAGCGATATAAGCCGCGCCGACAGCCTTTCCCGTAACTACGGAAATTTTAGCTGTAGTAGCCTCGCCGTAAGCGGAGCTGACCTTAGCCGCCGACTTAATATCCTCAAATCCGTCGACATTAACGAACGTTATAACGGGAATTGAGAACGCGTCACAAAAGCGTACGTGTTTAGCGATTTTATTAGCATCGTCAGCAGAGAGCTTACCGCCGAGCGTATTAACGATACCGACGGAGGTTCCGTCTATTACCGCGAAAATCGTACGCGCGTTTTCGCCGTACTCCATCGACAGCTTGTACGCGGAGCCCGCGTCAATTATGCTCTTTACGATATGCTCGTCCTGCTCAGGTTCGCTGTATTCTAAACCCACAGGTACAGTTATGTTATTCTCGGGAAGATACAAAAGAAGCTCCTTGACCTTCTCGACAGCCTCTGCCTCATCCTCACATATAACATTAACGATACCGTTTTTGGCGTTATATTCTATATCAGAATTATTACCCGTTGTATCAAGCGAAAGTCTGCTGTCCTTAGTCGCAATAACAAAATCCGCGCTGACAGCGTTAAGCGCTCCCGTACCGATACAATCGCCTAAAATTACGGAAATCTGAGGTACTACGCCCGAGAGCTTAGAAACGCTGTTAAGTACATCGCCGTAACCCTTAAGAAGCGCGTTTCCCTCACTTAAACGTCCGCCCTTACTGTTATAAAAACCGACTACAGGCTTACCTGTTTTAAGCGCCAAATCATAAACCTTTTTAATCTTAGCCGCCGAAGCCTTGCTCATCGCTCCGCCGCATAAATCCGCGTTCTGAGCGAAAGCGTAAACCTCTTCAGCTTCGTTTACAATACCAAAACCCGCTACAACCTCAGCATAGGTATCCTCGGATTTAGCGAGAGGCGTAAGCTCTGTAAACTGTCCGTCATCAAAAAACGACGCCAGAGTTTTATAAGCCGCAGTCTGAGCTATATTCTCTTTACCCATATCTATCCTCCGTAAATAATTACCATATTTCCCCTTTTAAAAAGGTATGCAACAATTATAATACAAAACCTTAAAATTCGCAAGTATTTTATATGTCCACGTCAGTCCATACATTCCCTCTCTGAAATGTGCTATCCCCCATACGTCAAAGCCTCTATCATGCTTTGGATACATTGGATAAGTTCTGCGCTCGACTAATACATATTACCAATTACTTATTATTTATTACCTATTACCTATTACTTATTACCTATTACCTATTACCTATTACCTTTTACCTATTACTTATTACCTTTTACCTATTACTTATTACCTTAATT
>CAJOHT010000145.1 GCA_905234305.1 uncultured Ruminococcus sp.
TTCTAAAACCTTGCCTGTTTTGAATACGCTCTCGTCGTCGCCGCTTATTTTAAGCTCATCGCCGCGAACCGTAATTCTTACGTTGAATTCGCGTTCTATCAGCTTAATATTTTCGTCAAAATTCCCGAAAAGAGCTACCGCGTGTTCGGTTCTTCCGATGCTGAAAGTGTTTTCCGTAATACAAAATCCCCTTTTTCTATAATATCAGAGAACAATAATTGTCAATATTATAACATAATTACAGAAAAAATAAACCCATATTATTTATAAAAAGTTACGATAATTAAAACTTTGTGAAAAATGTGCATAATTGTGGTTTATATTCTCTTTTTGGCTGTGATAATATACATAATTATTTACATTGTTAAATGAAAATCGCTAATTTTTTGATTTTATTTAAAAAATTTATAACGAAAAATTATAAAATTCGGGGAAATACCGCTGAGATTATCAATTATTCCCGATAAAGTATTGACAAAACCGCCGCTTTATATTATAATTACCATCACTGTAAAGAAAAAAACTTTACACATCGATTAAAAGTTATCTAAGGCGGAGTTTATTTTGGAAAAGAATATCGAAATTTCTCTGTTGTTTGATTTTTACGGTCAGCTTTTAAAGGAGCAGCAACAGCAAACCGTTACGCTGTATTATAACGATGATTTATCGCTTTCCGAAATCTCATCGCAGCTCGGCATAACCCGCCAGGGCGTCAGGGACTCGATCAAGCGAGCCGAAAAAAGCCTCTACTCGTATGAGGAAAAGCTCGGGCTTTTAAAGCGGTTTCAGAAAACCGAAAACGGGCTTTATGAAATCGAGGGTTTGGCTCAAATACTTTTAGAACGTTATGATAAAGAGTTGGTACAGCGGATTATAGATACTGCTCAATCTTTGCACGAATAGAGGTGTGCTTATGGCTTTTGAGGGTTTATCCGAAAAGCTGTCGGGCGCGTTTAAACGCCTGAGAAATAAAGGTAAATTAACCGAGTCGGACGTTAAAGAGGCTATGCGCGAGGTGCGTTTAGCGCTTTTGGAGGCGGACGTTAACTATAAGGTTGCTAAAGAGTTTACTAAGAAAGTTACCGAGCGCGCTATAGGCAGCGACGTTATGGAGAGCCTTACTCCCGCGCAGATGGTTATTAAAATAGTAAACGAGGAACTTACCGAGCTTATGGGTTCGGAAACTGCCCGTATTGAATTCGCGTCCCATCCGCCTACCATTATTATGATGTGCGGACTTCAGGGTTCGGGTAAAACTACTCACAGCGGTAAGCTGGCGCTTATGCTGAAAAAGCAGAATCACCGTCCTCTGCTCGTTGCCTGCGACGTTTATCGTCCAGCGGCTATAGAACAGCTTAAGGTTGTCGGCGAAAAAGCGGGCGTCAGCGTGTTTGAGATGGGTCAGGATAAACCCGTTAAAATCGCTAAAGAAGCGGTTAAACACGCTAAGGACTACGGTAACGACGTAGTTATTCTCGATACCGCGGGTCGTCTTCATATTGACGAAGCGCTGATGAACGAGCTTAAGGAGCTTAAAGCGGCGGTTAATCCGCAGGAAATCCTGCTCGTTATTGATTCGATGACAGGTCAGGACGCCGTAAACGTAGCCGAGAGCTTTAATGAACTGCTTGAGGTTTCGGGTGTAATTATTACTAAGCTCGACGGCGATACCCGAGGCGGTGCGGCGCTTTCCGTTAAAAAGGTAACAGGCAAGCCGATAAAATTCGCGGGTACGGGCGAGAAGCTCGAGGATTTGGAGCAGTTCCATCCCGACCGTATGGCGAGCCGTATCCTCGGTATGGGCGACGTTCTTACGCTGATTGAACAGGCGGAAGAAAAGCTCGATGAGAAAAAGGCTGAGGAAGTCGCAAAAAAGATGATGCATAATAAAATGGACTTCAACGACCTTCTCGACCAGTTCTCTCAGATTAAAAAGATGGGACCGCTTAAGGGTATTCTCTCTAAGCTCCCTGGTATGGGCAATAAGCTCGACGATGTCGATATTGACGACAGAGCGCTCGACTGGACCGAAGCGATTATTCTTTCGATGACTCCCGAGGAGAGAGCGAAGCCCGATTTAATCAACCCCAGCCGCAAGCGCAGAATTGCCGCGGGTTCGGGCAGAAGCGTAGAGGAAGTTAACCGACTTTTAAAACAGCTTCGCGATATGCAGAAGATGATGAGACAATTCGGCGGTAAAGGCAAAAAACGCCGCGCTATGAATATGCCTGGTATGCCCGGCGGCGGATTCCCCGGATTTTAAATAATTCGCAATTACCCAATCTATAATAGTCATATTAAATATATGCTTTATATAGAATTCCGCGTAAAAAGCCGAACGCAGAACCTGTATGTACTATCGGATGATATGTATTTTTATTTGGTGCTGTACGAGCTGACGCGGACATTAAAAAACAAGGTGGTGAAATTGTAATGGCAGTAAAAATCAGACTCAGAAGAATGGGCGCTAAAAAGGCTCCTTTCTACCGCGTAGTTGTAGCGGACTCAAGATATCCCCGTGACGGTCGTTTTATCGAGGAAATCGGAACATACGATATTTTAAAGAACCCTTCGGAGTTTAAGGTTGACGGCGAAGCAGTTAAAAAGTGGATTGCTAACGGCGCGCAGCCCACAGATACCGTAAAGGCGTTGTTAAAGAAGAACGGATATTTAGATTAATTCTATATTATCTAAAACAAAGAATGGAAAGGACTTTTTATAATGAAAGATTTATTAACAATTATCGCTAAAGGTTTAGTAGAGAACCCCGACGCTGTTGAGGTAACAGAGGACGCTCCCAACGAGGAAGGCGTAATCGTATTCCACATCCACGTTGCTGAGGATGATATGGGTCGTATTATCGGTAAGCAGGGCAGAATCGCCAAGGCTATCCGTACAATCGCACGTTCCGCTGCTGTAAGAAATGAGCAGAAGGTTATGGTTGAAA
>CAJOHT010000146.1 GCA_905234305.1 uncultured Ruminococcus sp.
TGCCGAAAGCACTATCGGGCCCGAAATGCCGAAATGGGTAAATATCATCTCGCCGAAATCGTCATATACAACCTTACCGTCTTTTGTTTTTATCTTAAGTCCTACGTTTTTTAACGAAAGCCCCTGCAACGCTTTACAATCGGAATCACTGCTCTCAAGCGGTACAAGCGAAGGTTTCGGCGGAATAATTGTATGCCCGAGTCTTTCGGCGAATTTATAGCCGTCGCCCGTAGTACCTGTTCTCGGATAGCTTTTGCCCCCCGAAGCGATTATTACGCTGCCGCATTTAAACTTCTTACCTTCAGAAACAACACCTTTAACGGCTCCGTTTTCACAGATTATATCTTGTACCTCTTTGTATACTATTTCGGCGCCGTTTTTTTCAGCGAAATCTTTCATAGTATCCACAACGTCAACTGCTTTATCTGATACAGGAAAAACCCGATTGCCTCGCTCTATTTTAGTTTTAAGACCCTGCGCTTCAAAAAAATCGACAATATCCGACGGTGGAAAATTATTGAGCGCGCTGTATAGGAATTTTCCGTTTACGGGAACATTTCTCATAAACGTAGGGATATCGCAGTAATTAGCGAGGTTACAGCGCCCCTTGCCCGTAATCATCAGCTTGCGGCCTACACGGGGCATTTTCTCAAAAACCTTTACATCAGCTCCGTACATTGCGGCAAATCCAGCCGCCATCAACCCCGAAGCTCCGCCGCCTACAATAATAACCTCAGCCATTATTTATCCTGGGTCCTGGTATCATATACACCCTGATGATTCCATACTTTTTCAAGCTCCTTGAAGGTTTCAGTTACCTCTTCCTTCTTTTCGAGTACAGTCGCGACTATAAGCGCGTTTATAAGACTTAAAGGAGCTACCAGAGAGTCAACTACCGACGCCATATCGCTCCTCGCGATAAGCACCTCGTCAGCCGCGGAAACAAGCGGAGATACCATACTGTCGGTAATCGCGATAACGTTAGCACCTCTCTCACGGGCAAGCGTCATAGAATCAACCGCCATAGTGCTGTATCTCGGGAACGAGATACCAATCATTACGTCATCCTCATGTATACGGAAAAGCTGCTCGTAGGTATGAGTTTTTGAGGTATCGGTAATAACCCTGACATTATCGAAGATAAGCCCGAAGTAATATCCCAAAAACTGGGCCAGCGAAGCTGTTGAACGCACGCCGAAAATATAAATCCTACGCGCTTTCACTATAGATTTTACGGCTTTTATAAAATCCTCGCGCGAGGTTTCCTCAAGAGTACGTCTTATTTTATCGATATCCTGAGTCATAATTGAGTCAAGCACATCATTGTCGCCGATACGGTTAGTAGTAACGTCGATACGCTGAACGGACGTCAGTTTATCCCTTATCATTTCCTGCATAGCCTTTTGCAGTTTAGGATAACCCGAATAACCGAGTTCTGTAGCAAAACGTACTACCGTACTTTCCGAAACGCCTACTGTAGATCCGAGCTTGGAAGCTGTCATAAACGCGGCGCGGTCATAATGTTCCTCTATAAACTTAGCAATACGCTTCTGTCCTTTTGAAAACGTATTCATTTTCATTTCAATTCTGGTTAGTAAATGCTCTACCATTTTATATATACCTGTCCTTTTATATATTCATCCATAGTTAATCTCAAAATCTTATTTCATTTTACCACTAAAACTTGCAAAACTCAACTGTTTTGAAGGAATTTTTTTATATTTATGCAAGATTCAATATTTTTGTTATCATTTTCTTGCATATCATTATGGAATATGATAAAATACAAATGTATTTGGATTATATTATTGAGAAACGGAGAAATTTATGATAGCGATAATCGATTACGGCGCGGGAAACATACAAAGCGTATACAAGGCGCTGAAGTATTTAGGCTGTGAATGTAAAATCACAAGCGATAAAAATGAGATACTCAACTCAGACGCTGCGATACTGCCAGGGCAGGGCGCGTTCGGAGATTGTATGAGGTCTATAGAAAGCCGAGACATTAAAGAAACCGTAAAATCCTTTATAAAAACAGGCAAGCCTTTTTTAGGAATTTGCGTCGGGCTACAGCTTTTGTTTGAGGGCAGCGAGGAAAGCCCCGATACCGAAGGACTCGGTATATTCAAGGGTATAATTAAAAAAATCCCTAACGGCGAAGGTCTAAAGATTCCTCATATGGGCTGGAACAGTATAAACATCCTTAATAATGATGGGATTTTCAAAGGAATCGAAAACAATCCTTATGTTTATTTTGTCCATTCCTATTACCTTGACAGCGACGAAAAACTGATTGTAAGCTCTCAAACCGAGTACGGAGTTACAATAGATGCCTCGATAAGCCACGGCAATGTTTACGCAACTCAATTCCACCCTGAAAAAAGCGGAGAAGCGGGACTTAAAATGCTTAAGAATTTTATTGAGTTAAGCAGATAACAGGTAATAGATATTAGGTAATAAGTCTATAGCAGAACGTATCCAATGTATCCAAAATTTCATAGGAATTAAGTGGTTCGGAGGATATCACATTTATGATAGGAACTGCACGGACAGACGAGGAGATAAAAATGTATGCAAAAAGGATAATACCCTGCCTTGATGTAAAAAACGGCAGGGTCGTAAAGGGTATGAGCTTCGTGAATTTAGTAGACGCGGGAGATCCCGTAGAATGCGCGAAGCAATACGATAAACAGGGCGCGGATGAGCTTGTATTCCTGGATATAACGGCATCAAGCGACGCCAGAAACATTGTAGTAGATATGGTAAAAAAAGTTGCTGAATGCATTTTCATTCCGTTTACAGTCGGAGGAGGCATACGCAGCGTAGATGATTTTAACGAAATTCTACGGGCGGGTGCCGATAAAGTCAGCGTCAATTCCG